>CAZYMK010000097.1:0-10045 GCA_964648885.1 uncultured Geobacter sp.
TCCCTCCCCAGGAGGGGAAGGGACGGGGAGGGGGAAAAAGATGTTGCCACTACCAGAAAGAACCCCGCTATGAGCCAAACCACCCGTATCCTTTTTGTGGATGACGAACCGGCCTACTGCCGCATATTCAACAAACGAATCAGCACTGATCCGCGCTTTCAGGTGGAGACCGCCTTAAGCGGCCCAGAGGCGCTGGAGCGTCTGCAGCGCTTTCCGGCTGATATTGTCATTACTGATCTGAGCATGCCGCTGATGGACGGCATCGAGCTCCTCACTGAAATCAAGTCACGCTATCCCCATATCTTTATCCTGATCCTGACCAGTGATGACAGCACCGCACAAGTTGTCAAGGCAATGAAGGCCGGGGCCTACGACTATCTGATCAAGCCCTTTGATTTTGAAATGGTAGAACGCTCCATAGCAACCATTCTGTCACACAGGGCTGCGGTACAGGCCGGGCTCAGCACAGAATGCCCGACTGACAAGCCGTACTGTTTTGAAAACCTGATCGGCCAGGATCGCAAGATGTTCGAGATCTACGAAATGATCAGTCAGGTAGCCCAGACCAGCGCCACCGTCCTGATCACCGGCGAAAGCGGCACCGGTAAAGAGCTGATCGCCTCTGCCATCCATGCCAAAAGCGGGCGCAAAGACAAGCCGTTTATCCAGATCAACTGCGCGGCACTGACCGAGGGTCTGATCAGCAGCGAGCTGTTCGGCCATGAAAAAGGGGCCTTTACCGGAGCAGTCAACAGAAAAAAAGGACTGTTTGAGCAAGCCACCGGCGGCACATTGTTCCTTGATGAAATCGGCGATATTTCCCCCACCACCCAGGTTTCGCTCCTGCGTATTCTGGAGCTGGGCACCTTTCAGCGGGTAGGCGGCTCTGAAACCATCACCGCTGATGTGCGGCTGATCTGCGCCACCAACCGCGATCTGGCCGCAGCAGCCCGCGAAAAGCAGTTTCGAGAAGATCTGTACTACCGCCTGAATGTAGTCTCACTGCAGGCCCCGCCCCTGCGTGATCGTAAATCCGATATCCCGCTTTTGGCACAGCACTTTCTGGAGCGCTACTGCGCTATTAACCACAAGCAGCTACAAGGTTTTACCCGCGATGCCCTGCAGCTGCTCAGCAGTTATGACTGGCCAGGCAACTGCCGTGAACTTGCCAACATTATTGAACATGCTGTTATCTTCAGCCGCAGCAAACTGCTGGATAAGGACAGCCTGCCGCCCCAGATCAGGCCTGCTGAAAACCACACCGCAGGCCGCACCCTCAATCTCACCTCATCAACACTGGCAGATGTTGAAGAGGCCCTCATCAAAAAGGTGCTGCAGGAAACAAACTGGAACCTGAAAAAGGCGGCAGAAACCCTGGACATCGCACGCGGCACCCTTTACGGAAAAATGGAGAAGTACCACCTTACCAAACCGGCCTGATTCCTCCACCTGCCCCTGTCGTACATTGAACAGTCCCGACAAACCAGTCGTAACCTTTGAAACGGATTTGAAACACAGAGGACACAGGGGACACAGAGTGAATTTTGTGAGACATAACCACAGAATGTTTATTTGATTCCCCCACTAACCGACGCTTTATTTTGTTTTAAGACTCTGATTTTTCTCTGTTCTTCGTTTATCAACTGCTTTTGATGCGGGTCAGAGCCTCCCGCTTCTGATCATGTCCGGATAGATCCCCTGCATCCCTTCTATCCCTGTTTACCAGCCGGTTGTGACAACCGAAAAAACCCACCAAACCATCTCATGTCGAATTTTGAACACTATTGCCTGCAGTACAACCTTGCTTAAATTATTAGCAAAAAACCTCCTGCCTCCCTACCTCCTTCATTAAGTGTCGAAAACTGAACAGATTAGAAAAATTCGCTCACACCAAAGAGTACTGGACACGATCTCTCGCACCACCTGGCGGTTATTAATTTCATCAGTTCAGCTAGTTACAAAAAAAGGCACATTAATTGCTCAACTGATTAAACAAAACAAAGGGCAACTTGCGCCAACTCATTAATAAATTATTATTTTTATCCATCCACTTGCGCATTACCAAGAAACGAGCACCATGGCCACAGGCACCTCAACAATCAGCAAACAGCGCTCTGTAACGGCAGGCAGCAAGGAGATCACCTCCTCCACTGCCGACCGGATTGTCGCGGCTACCCTGAACCTGTTGCAGACCCGCTGCCTGCATTCCATCTCAATCCGTGATATCGCCACTGCAGCAGACGTCAATAGCGCCCTGATCTCATACCATTTCAAAAACAAGGAAAACCTGTACACCACAGTGGTGGCATCACTGTTTAAGGCTTACCAAGAACAGGTTGTCTCCTCTTTCACAACAGAAGGCGACCAGCGCGAAACAATCCGTACTGCCTGTCAGGCGATCGCTTCATTCCATCAATCAAACCCATGCTGGCTGACACTGTATTTCAGAGAACTGAGCAATCCCTCGTCAGTGTATCACTCTGTCATTCAACCCTGCATCAGAGCAGCCTCAGACAAATGCGTTGCCATGGTCAATGCCGCTATGCAGGCCGGTGTGATTACACCTGCCACCAACCCGCGCCACATCACCCTGTCGCTGGTGGGGATGATCAACTACTTTTTCATGACCCGGCAGATCATGCAGGATCTGGCGCTGGAACCTGCCAATAATGTTGACGACTATATCGATTTTGTCTGCCAGACGTTTTTGAGGTCGGTTGAGTCTGAATAGGCAACAACATCAAATCCAGCTATCAGAGGAGGTGAATCACCAGCTTGATCAAAGTTAATCACTAGGTAGGAAGCACCGTATGCGTCGCAGAATAACCAATTCATAAGGAGGAAAACATGCTGAAACGAAACATGATCAGTGCTGCAGGATGTCTGCTGCTGTTTGCAGCTACGCTTTTCACCGGCTGCTCCGGCGGCGGAGGTGGCGGAACTCCAGCCCCGACCCCAACACCGTCTAAACCGGTTGTCGACGCAGCAAGTATGACTAACGATCAGCTGTCAAAGGTTTCTTTACAGGCCACTGACTTCAAGGTAACTATCAGCAGCCCGCCGGTCGTCACCTTCAAGCTGTTGACTGCCGATGGCAGCCCTATTAAAGGTCTGGGAATAAAATCACCAGCAACGTCAACAAATCCCAACCCCACAACGCTTAACTACATGCGCTTTACCATTGCCAAGCTGGTGCCTGGCACCAATGGCAGCTCTGACCAATGGCAAAACTATCTGGTAACAGACACAAGTCGCCCAACTACTGAAAACGTTGCTGCCGGCATGGTTGATAACGGTGATGGTTCCTACACCTATACCTTCACCAAAAACATCACTGATCCGACACAAACGAATAACGTCACCTATCAGCCATCCATGACCCACCGCCTGGCGATCCAGATTTCCGGTACCATTCCAGGAACAACCATTACACTCGCAAATCCTGCTAACATCATTTATGATTTTGTACCGGATGGTAGCAAGGTAACAACCACAAAAGAGGTTACTCTAATCGCCAAGTGTAACGAATGTCACGGAAAGCTTGCCTTCCACGGTGGCGGTCGTGTTGAAGCCAAATATTGCGCAGTCTGCCACACTGACCAACGCAAGATTGGACGCACTAATTCAGCATCAGCCAATGGCATCTTCACTGGCACCACGTACGTTGCAGACGGTGAAGTGCAAGGTGACTTCGGCATCATGGTACACAAGATCCACATGGGTAACCGTCTGACCAAGACCGGCTATGACTATGCCGGAGTCAAGTACAACGATATCGGTTACTCCATGATTGGTACCCCCAACGGAGAAGCCCAACAGAAAAACTGTCTCAAGTGCCACACCAAGACAGAAGCAGCACCGCAAGGTGACAACTGGAAGGCCAAGCCCAGCCGCGCTTCCTGCGGTTCCTGCCACGACAACATCAATTTTGCAACCGGCGCAAACCTGAAGACCGGCGGTGCAGTGCATATCATTCAGACCAGTGATGCAAACTGCGCAACCTGCCACTCTGAAGCAAAAATTACTGAGCATCACTCCACCCAGTTCTACAGCCCGTTCAGCCCTGCTCAAAAAACCGGACTCGCAGACTTTTCATTTGACATTAAAGACGTTAGCGTAAACAGCACCAACCAGCCTGTCGTAACGTTCAGGGTGATGAAGGGACGGGGCAACAGCTTCACAACTCCGGTCAACTTCAGCTCATTCACCGGCTACACCAACTCCATCAGCTTTATTGTTGCCTATTCAATGGCCCAAGACGGCATAGCAGCGCCCAATGACTTTAACAACCTCGGTAAGGCAGCTGGTCAGCCTGCAAGTGTTTCGCTCGCCAACCTGCTTGCTGCAGGCTCCGCAGGTAACACGAATGGTTCTCTGACCGGCCCGGATGCAAGCGGATATTACACTGCCGTATTGAACGGCGGTGCATCGAATGCTGCACGTTTCCCGGCAGGTGCAACTATGCGTACCGTACTGATGCAAGGCAATGTTACACAAAGTGCTGGCACCGAAGGTATTAGCGCATCTTCCGTTCGTTATGTGAAAGGTGCATCAAAAACCGTAACCGGTGACACTCCCAGACGCACGATAGTAGACAACGAAAAATGCTTCAAGTGTCACGATATGCTGGTGTTCCACGGCGGCAGCAGAACCTATAGCACACAGCTTTGTGTAGTCTGCCACAACCCGAACCTTTCAAGCAGCGGACGCGGTGCAAACACTGCCAACCTGACTGCTACAGAGCGGGCCAAAATGGTCGCTTCAGGGGTTAATCCTGACAATCCTGCAGCCTATCCAGAGGCATCAAACAACCTGAAAGATATGCTGCACGGCATTCATGCCGGCTCCATGCGCAAGGCAGAAGGCAACCCGTATATGTTTGTGCGTGATCGCGGAACTAGCGGCGTCTACTTCTACGATTGGAGTAAAGTCAAGTTTCCTGGTGTGCTGAAAAACTGCGAATCCTGCCATGTACCGGGCACCTATAGCAGCACTCCAGCAAATGCCTTACTGAGCACCAATGAAACTTTGGGTGCCGGCACCGTTGCTCAGAATCGCGCCAGCCTGCCTAATACGACCGACCTGGTTATTCCTGCATACACGGCTTCGTGTCTTTCATGCCACGGCAGCAGTAATGCAGGTAACCACAGTATCTCTATGGGTGGCGTTACATTGACAGGCTCAGCTCGCAGTGCAGCCAAGGCAGATTCATGCGCCGCTTGCCACAGTTCAGGCAAGACCCTTGATGCAGCACTCGTTCACAAAAAGTAAGCACATTTTCTAATGCATTTATCGCAGGGGCACAGCTGTAGCTGTGCCCCTCGATGTGCATTCAGTTTCTTGCTTACATTACAAGGGGATGCTCCATATACATAACGATTGATCAAAATTTCTCTAATTTTATGAAAGGAGGTCCACTGAATGAGTAAAAAAGGAATACTCCGAACGTTAGTCTGCAGCACTGTTGTCCTCTCTGCCACAGCTGCATGGTCCATAGAATTTCACGGCAGAAGCTCAACCCAGCTGCAATGGTTTAACAATTATTTTGATAACAAAAAGCAAGTTGAAATCGGGCAGTACCTGAGCGCATCGATAACCAAGATTGATGATGCCGGAAAATTTTCTATCGAAGGCTATGGCCGTATGACCCAGGATGTCCGTAATGACGAGGGATTCCAGGGACGCGTTTACTATTTGTACGCCAACTACCGTGATCTGTTTAACATGGTTGATGTCCGTCTTGGTCGTCAGTACGTCAACTATTCGGCAGGGTCGGCCCTGATTGATGGAGCAAAGATTGATGTAAAGAACATTGGCCCTGTTGCCCTGTCGGTCATGGGTGGCCGTAACATCACCTATAACCTGTATAACGAAAGCACCCACGAAGGAGACTATGCGGTTGGTGTGTCTGCCTACCTGTACAACATGAAAGACACTGACCTGGAAATTTCCTGGTATCACAAGCTGGTAAAAGATGATGTTGCTCAGGATATTCTGGGTGCCAGCTTCAAGCAATACCTCTTCAATCAGCTGAAACTGTATGGAAACACCAGATATGACTTAGCCAGCGAGGTATTTGGCGAACTTCTGGCCGGCGTCTCGTACTTTCCGCTCGACAACCTGATTTTTACTGCAGAGTGGTATCAAAGCTATCCGATGTTTGATGCAACCTCCATTTATTCGGTCTTTGCTGTTAACCGTTATCAGGAAGGGGTAATCAAGGCTGACTACCGGATCAACAAGATGTTTTCGGTCAATGCCGGCTATACCCGCCAGGATTACGAAGAGGGTGCCAGCGACGTATTTGAAGTGGGTGTTGGTATCAGACCTCTTGACACGCTGCGGATGAACCTGAATTACGACTACATCTCCGGTTATGACGGCAAGCGTAATGGCGCCAATGTTGATGTGGAGTATGAGGCATTGAAAGACCTGAAGGTTGCTGCAGGGTTCCAGTACAATGTTGACAAATATGATGCCCTGACCGGCGAAGTGATCGGCAGAAGCTACTGGGGCGGCGCTAAATACCAGCTGAATAAAACCATGTCGATGAACGCCCGGATTGAGAACAACGTCAACAGCTTTTACAAGGAAGACTGGCGCGGTCGCGTCGCCTTCAACATAGACTTTTAGAAAGGGGGGATGTCAGTGAAAAAGTTATTTATTCTCTGTGCGGTTCTCATCATGGGAATAGCCTTCTTGAACAAGCTGAGCTTTGCCGACAAGAAGACATCCCACGCTGATTTCGCCGGCATGAAGCTGACTGAATGTAGCGACTGCCACAAGGCCGAAGGGATCGCTCCCAACCATGGTGCAGATTTTGTACGCAACCACCGCACCCTGGCAAACAATCCTGGTAACAACTGTCAACAATGCCACCAGCAGTCCTTCTGCCTTGATTGCCATCAAGGCGGCGGTTCCGGTAGCAACCTGAAGCAAGGCAACTTTGGCCGAGACTACAAACCGGAAGACCACCGTGGAAATTTTATTGAGCGTCACGGCAGGCTTTCAAAAGGCAACCCGCAATCCTGTCTTCGTTGCCACTCCCAAAACTACTGCACTGATTGTCACAGCCGTTATCCAAAAGGTACGCTGACCATCAAATCACACCGTCCACTGGGGCAGAACGGTCAGACCTACTGGGCCATGGACCACAGCCGTGAGGCCAGAAGAAATCTGCAGTCATGCCAAAGCTGTCACCCCAGTGGCGATGTCTGCATTCAGTGCCATTCCAGCGGTAAAACAAGCCCGCATCCGCGCGGCTGGAAAGGTATCAGCGGCAATTTCAAGGATCGAAGCGGCAATAAAACCTGCGTTAAATGCCACATTCCCGGCACGTATTAGTATCAAACAACCAAAAGGAGGAAAAGAGTATGCAGATGCGAAGATTAGCTCTCATGTTGTTCTGTATGCTGCCCATGGCAGCGCTGATGTATGGCTGCGGCTCATCCAACAAGGAAGGGTCTGGAACGCCTGCCACTGTTTCAAAAGTTGATGAGGCGACCTGTGCAACCTGTCATGCTACCGGTAAAAGTAAAACTACTGGCGATGTCATTTATAATGACTATACTGCCTCAGCGCACTTCACCGTACCTGGTGGTGCCCGGGCACATTACCCTAACGGTGTCGGCTGCCAGGGTTGTCACGGTGGCGGTTCACAACATCAAGGAGTTGGGCCGCTTCCTTATGCTGATCCATCGGCTTCAGGCCAATGCTTCGCATGTCATAAAAACTATCTGGACAGCAAACATTATGCTGTGTACCCGGCACCGGCCGGCACCAGCTATAACTACACCGGTGCAGCACACAATGCCCAGTATGTAAGCGCAAACTACCAGAATGACTGTACCGCCTGCCACGATCCACATAAGGCAGACAAGGGAATCACCCAGGAGCATCATGACTGGGCAGCATCCGCACATGGTAATGTTGCCGGTGAAGCATGGGCACACTATGACTTCAAATTAGGCGCAGATTGTATTGCCTGCCACACCTCAACCGGCTTTATCAACTATGTTAATTCGGGCTTTACCGTTCCTACCACAACATGGGCATCACCTACTGACGGCACCCATGAAGTGCTGACCTGCAAGGCCTGCCATACTGACTACAACTTTAAAAACCGGATCCGCAGTGTCGGCGCAGTCAAGGCCTATAAATTTACCTATAACGGTCAATCCATTACCTTCCCGAATGTCGGTTCGTCCAACCTCTGCGTTACCTGCCATTCCGGTCGCGGAAACACCCAATCGGCAAAGAGTACACGTTTCCAGGGGCACCACGCTCCGGCAGCAGGCACTCTCTTTAGCTCGTCAGCCCACACCGGCTATGAATTCGCTACTAAGTCATACGGTAATGCCACGTCATTCATCCATGACAAGATCGGTACCGCTGCAGTACCCAACACCGGCACCAGCGGCCCTTGCGTGACCTGCCACATGGCAAGCAGCAACAGCCATAAGTTCTCTGCTGCCACCAAGAACAGTGCTGGCGCCATTACCGGACTGCCGACCCAGGCTGTCTGCCTCAAGTGTCACTCTGCTGCTTTTGTGACTCCGGCCAACATGGAAGTTCTGCGTCTGGGTTACAATGAAACTGGTGAACTGTTGAAAGCCTATGTTGCCAACACCATCAAAAACTACCTGAACGTGGCCATTACAAGTGCCAACTACAACACCGTTGCAGATAATGCCTATGGTGCATTCCAGAATGCAATGTTGACGTCAGAAGAAGCTGGTGCCTTTACCCACAACAGCATTTATGCCAAGCGCCTGCTTTTTGACTCAATTGACTGGATGGATAATGGTGCGTTTAACAACACCATCACCATTCCGGCCGGTTACCCGAACGCACGTGCGTGGTTCGGCGCCAACGCATCTGGTGTTGCAACCCGTCCGTAGCTTTTCTTTCCCCCGGAGGCCTTGCGCCTCCGGGGAATCTTACAAACCTTCTGTGGTTGGTACTGAAAAGTGCCTGCCTTACCGCCCCCTTCCCTGGGGGCGGTTTTTTTGATAGAGAACGAATTTACCTTGCAATCTGATGATGTATTCATTAATTCGCAAGCATTTACAAAAAACGGCTTCTATCAGAGCGCCTGGAGCAGCTATGACGAGAACGAATGCAAGTCAGCCGTTGAAGTTTGTTTTTCTTTGCGTTCGTAGCGGCGTTGCGCGAGTACATGCTGTTTTTCGGATCAATAGTTTGACAGCCATTTTTTTATGGCTAAAATAAATAGCTATAATAGGGGTTTAAAAATGAGAACAATATCATCGGCTGAGGCACAAAATCATTTTGGCTTGCTGTTGGATACTGCCCAACGCGAACCGATCACAATTACCAGGCGCGGCAGGCCGGTTGCCTATCTACTCTCACCGCAAGAGTTTATGGCGCTTACGCAAGGAACTGCTGATGCCACACGAGATCTGCTGACGGCTTTCCGCGGGAGCGGTAAAGGTGGCAGTGTTGATCGCCTGCTTGCTGATCGTCAGGCTGACAGGTTGGCTGAGCCATGAGCCGCTTCCTGCTGGATACCTCTGCATTCCTTGCCTTGCGCGACGAAGAACCAGGCGCAGATCGGGTAGCAGACCTGATTGAATCATCAGCCTCCGGCACACATACCTGTCATGCCTGTTTTGTTACCCTTATGGAACTGCTTTATCGAGTATGGAAAGATGAAGGTGAAGAGGAAGGTCGCAAGGCGTACAGCATTTGCCTGCGTTTGCCCATACAATGGGGTGCATGAGTCGTCCGGTCTTCTTGAGAGAGCCGCAGAAATCAAGGCCTCCGTTCCCCTTTCCTTTGCTGATGCCTGGATTGCTGCCTCGGCCCTGGAGCTGGATGCTGTGCTTGTTCACAAAGACCCTGAATTTGAGCAGGTAGAAGGGCTGAAACAAGAGCGCTTGCCTTACAAATCACGTTAGGGCACCGACCCTGGCAGACCAGCATCCCCGTTCTGATTGTACCGCCGCTTAAAATACGCTATAACAACCGCCATGTACTGTTCCTATTTCGGATTTACCGAACGCCCCTTTACCCTGACCCCTAA
>CAZYMK010000098.1:0-10031 GCA_964648885.1 uncultured Geobacter sp.
GCCATCAACCGGATTGAACTGCGTTCGGACGAGATCGGCGTCATCTGTGCCGGGGTCACCTATCAATATGTCCGCGAGGCGCTACCCGAAGCCAGTATCCTCAAGCTGGGCATGGTCTGGCCATTGCCCCACGAGCTTATTCGCACATTCAGTAGCAAGGTCAAGCAGCTCTTTGTGGTTGAAGAACTGGATCCGTTTATTGAAGATCAGGTAAAAGCCATGGGGATAGCCGTACGCGGCAAGGAATTCATCTCCCTGTGCGGAGAGCTCTCTCCTGGCCGCATCCGTGACTCCTTTGCCAAGATCGGTACTATTCCTGCCACAGCCAGCGAAACCGTTGCTGTGGAACCGGTGCCGCCCCGTCCGCCCAATATGTGTCCCGGCTGTCCCCACCGTGGTCTGTTCTATGAACTGAACCGCGCCAACGCCTATGTCACCGGTGATATCGGTTGCTACACGCTGGGATTTATGCCGCCGCTCAACGCCATGGACACCTGTGTCTGTATGGGAGCCTCCATCAGCAACGGTTCCGGTCTGGTTCGCTGCCTCCCTCCCGAAGAACAGCAACGGGTGGTGGCAGTGATCGGTGATTCCACCTTCCTGCATACCGGCATCAACTCCCTGATGGAAATGGCCTACAACAAGGCCCCGGCTACCGTGGTGATTCTGGATAACCGGATTACCGCCATGACCGGTCGCCAGGAAAACCCGTCCTCCGGCTATACCCTTGATGGTGAGCCTGCGCCGGAAGTCAATATCCCAGAACTGTGTAAGGCGTTGGGGATCAAGCATGTCCGTACCGTTGATCCCTACGACCTTGAGGCAACCCGTCTGGCCGTGCGTGAAGAGATGGCGCGTCCCGAGCCTTCTGTGATCATCACCTACCGTGCCTGTGTTCTGATCAAGGGAGCCGGACGGTTTGAAAAAGGCACCATCCTTGAGGTTGACCAGGGCAAGTGCACCGGTTGCAAGGCCTGTCTGCGGATCGGGTGTCCGGCCATTGAGTGGAAGCCGGATCCTGAAGGCGCCAAGGGCAAGGCGTTTATCGACCCGCAGCTCTGCACCGGCTGTACGGTCTGCCAGCAACTCTGCAAGTTCAATGCTATCGGGGGGAGAAAATAAATGAGCAACACAATTACCAATATCCTCCTGGCAGGGGTAGGCGGCCAGGGCATTCTGCTGGCCTCTGAAATTCTGTCCGAGGCATTCATGCTGGCAGGCTATGATGTTAAAAAGAGCGAGATCCACGGCATGTCCCAGCGGGGCGGCAGTGTCGTCTCCCATGTCCGTTTTGGCAGTGAAGTATTCTCTCCGGTCGTGCCGGAAGGAGAGGGTGACATCCTGTTCGGTTTCGAGTTGCTGGAGACCTACCGCTACCTGCCGTTGCTCAAGTCCGGTGCCACGGTGGTGGTCAATGACTACAAGATTCTCCCCCCCTCTGTGCTGTTGGGGCAGGCTGCGTATCCTCAGGCATTACCTGAAAAAATAAAATCCAAGTTTCCGGATTCACTACTGGTTGACGGTCAGGGTCTGGCACTTCAAGCCGGCGATGTGCGGGCTGCCAATACCGTGCTGCTGGGGGCGGTCTCCAGGCGTCTGCAAATTGAGGAAGCGGTCTGGCAGCAGGCTCTGGAAAAGATGGTGCCGGAAAAGGCGCTGGAGATTAACCTGAAGGCGTTTGCTTTCGGACGCGAATTATAAACAGGCAATAGCACGCGGATGACGCTGATTGAGCGGATGTTCGCGGATTAAAAGAAAAAGCTTTTTATAGTTTTAAAAGCCTGTACTGGGTTTAATCAAGTTAACTATTGTTGTTTAGCTTTTGAATCTGCGTTAATCCGCTGTATCCGCGTTATCCGCGTGCTATTAACGCCGTTGCTTCCGGAGTTTGTGTATGGCCAACTATTTCAACGAAGAGTTTGAGACCCTGCCGCGTGCAGCCCTTGAGGCGTTGCAACTGAAGAGACTTCAGGCAGCAGTTGCACGGGTCTATGCAAACGTGCCGTTTTATCGGCACGCGTTTGATGCGGCTGGTGTCAAGCCGGAAGACATCACGACTCTCTCTGATTTGCGGCGTCTGCCGTTTACCACCAAACAGAACATGCGGGATTCTTACCCGTACGGCCTGTTTGCCGCGCCAATGGAAGAGATCGTCCGGATCCATGCCTCATCCGGCACCACCGGCAAGCCGACTGTGGTGGGCTACACCCAGAAAGATATCGAGACCTGGTCTGAGCTGATGGCCCGCTCTTTTGTGGCTGCCGGTGCCCACAAGGGTGATATTATCCATAATGCCTATGGCTATGGCCTGTTTACCGGCGGTCTGGGTGCCCATTACGGCGCTGAAAAGCTGGGGGCTTCAGTTATCCCGATCTCCGGCGGCAACACCAAGCGCCAGATCATGATCATGCAGGATTTCGGTTCCACCGTGCTGACCTGCACGCCTTCCTACTCGCTCTATCTGGCTGAAGAAGCTTCTGCCGAAGGGGTGGATATCAAGTCATCCAGACTGCGGGTCGGCATCTTTGGCGCTGAACCCTGGTCTGAGGCGATGCGGAGCGAGATTGAGGCCAATCTGGGGCTGGATGCCATTGATATCTACGGTCTGTCCGAGATCATGGGGCCGGGTGTGGCGATTGAGTGCATTCAAGAAAAACATGGTTTGCATATCTGGGAAGACCACTTCATCCCTGAGATCATCAACCCTGAAACCGGCGAGCCGGTGGCTGAAGGTGAAAAGGGGGAGCTGGTAATTACCACCATCACCAAGCAGGGTATCCCGCTGATCCGTTACCGCACCCGCGACATCACCAGCATCAGCTACGCCCCCTGCTCCTGTGGCAGAACCCATGGCAGGATCGCCCGGATGAGCGGTCGTTCTGACGACATGCTGATCATCCGCGGTGTCAACGTCTTTCCGTCACAGATTGAATCGATCCTGGTTCGGATTGAAGGGGTTGAGCCCCACTATCTGCTGATTGTGGATCGCAAGGACAACCTGGATACCCTTGAGGTACAGGTAGAGGTGGATGAGCGGATCTTCTCTGATGAGATCAAGGTGCTGCAATCCCTGTCCCGCCGGATTGAAAAAGAGATCAAGGATATGCTGGGGGTTACCTGCACCGTAAAACTGGTTGAACCTAAGACCATCCAGCGCAGCGAAGGCAAGGCACAGCGGGTTAAAGATAATAGAAAGCTCTAGGAGGTTTGCCATGAAAGTTGAACAGATCTCAATCTTTATAGAAAACAAATCAGGTCGTCTGGCTGAGATTACCCGCATCCTGGGGGAGGCCGGCATTAATATCCGGGCACTGTCTTTGGCGGATACATCTGATTTCGGTATCCTGCGCCTGATTGTCAATGAAGTGGAAAAGGCCAAGACCGTTTTGAAAGAGAAGGGTTTTACTGTTTCCAAGACCGAGGTGGTGGCAGTTGAAGTACCGGATCAGCCGGGCGGACTCTCTACCATCCTGCAGGCTTTGGACCGGGACTGCATCAATGTTGAGTATATGTATGCTTTTGTCGAGCGTTGCGGCGGCAATGCGGTGATTATCTTCCGCTTTGATGAGACCGAAAAGGCGATAGCTGCACTTTCTGCCAACAACTTCACGATACTGGCTGGTGAGCGGCTGTATTCGATGTAATCTACATAAAGGGGGGTGGGTATGAAAAACGTATTGATGGTGTGTAGCATGGTGATGCTGCTTTTGTCAGCCAACCTGGCGATGGCTTCCGGCACAATCAAGATCGGCGGTCTGTTTGCGGTGACTGGGCCGGCTTCGTTTCTGGGTGAGCCAGAGAAGCGTACACTTGAGATGCTGGTTGCTGATCTGAACGCCAAAGGCGGTGCTGCAGGACAAAAGCTGGAAGCGATTATTTATGATACTGGCGGCGATGCCACCAAGGCTGTGCAGCTGGCTACCAGGCTGATCAAGAACGATAAGGTTGTCGCCATAATCGGCCCCAGCACCACCGGCGAAAGCATGGCGCTGGTACCGATTGCAGAAAAAGAGAAAATTCCGCTCATCTCCCTCGCCGCAGGCATCAAGATCACCGAGCCTGCAAAGGAGCGTAAGTGGGTATTCAAGACACCGGCCAATGACTATGTGGCGGCTGAGAAAATCCTGAACTACATGGCAACAAAAAATCAGAAAAGCATTGCTCTGCTTACGGTGACCGATGGTTTTGGCTCATCCGGGCGTGAGCAGCTTAAAGCTCTGGCAGCCAAGAAGGGGTTCACCATTGTTGCTGATGAGACATACGGCCCAAAGGATACTGATATGACGCCGCAGTTGACCAAGATCCGCTCAAGCAAGGCTGATGCCATTATCTGCTGGGGTACCAATCCTGGTCCTGCTATCATTACCAAGAATGTCAAGCAGCTTGGTATCAGAATTCCGCTCTTTATGAGCCACGGCGTTGCTTCCAAGAAGTATATAGAGCTGGCCGGGGCTGATGCTGCCGAGGGAGTCATGCTTCCGGCGGGAAAACTGGCAATCTTTGATGCCCTGCCCAAGAATGATCCCCAGTACAAGCTGTTGAAAGAGTATGACACAGCCTATCGTAAGGCATTCGGCACCGAGGCATCCACCTTTGGCGGTTATGCCTATGATGCTTTCCTGCTGGTAACCAATGCCATTAAAACCAGGGGATTCACTCCTGAAAACATTCGTGACGGTATAGAACAGACACGCAAGCTGGTGAGCGTTTCAGGTGTTTTTACGATGTCGCCGACCGACCATAACGGTCTTGACCTTTCCGCCTTTGAGATGGTGAAGGTGACGAAGGGCGACTGGGCGCTGCTTAAATAAAAGGGAGGAATTACCATTATGATTTCAAAACTGTTTACACAGGCAGCGCTTGCTTTTGTCCTCTGCCTTACTGCGACCATTTCCTTTGCATCAGACAGCATCAAGATCGGCGGTCTGTTTGCCGTTACCGGTCCGGCTGCCTTTCTTGGTGAACCAGAGCGTAATGCCGCCCAGATGGTGGTGGACAGCATCAACAAGAGTGGCGGTATTAAAGGTAAGAAACTTGAGTTGATCACCTACGATACTGCCGGTGATGCAACCAAAGCGGTGCAGCTTGCAACCCGGCTGATCAAGAACGACAAGGTGGTGGCCATTGTCGGTCCCAGCACCACCGGCGAGAGCATGGCTGTTGCCCCGGTTGCTGAAAAGGAAAAGGTGCCCCTTATTTCCTGCGCAGCAGGCAGCAAAATCACTGATCCGGTCAAGCAGTACGTGTTCAAGACAGCGCAGAATGATGGTCTGGCAGTTACCAGAATTTATGAGTATCTTCAAAAGCAGAAGATGAGCAAAGTGGCGATTTTGACTGTGTCTGACGGTTTTGGCGCTTCAGGTCGGGAGCAACTGAAGGCCCTGGCTGCCAAGTTTGGGATACAGATTGTGGTGGATGACACCTATGGTCCGAAGGACACTGATATGACCTCGCAGTTAACCAAGATCAGGGCTTCACAGGCCGAAGCCATCATCTGCTGGGGAACCAATCCGGGCCCTGCTGTGGTGGCCAAGAACGCCAGACAGCTTGGTATAAAGCTGCCGATGTACATGAGCCATGGTGTTTCTTCCAAAAAGTTCATTGAGCTGGCCGGAGATGCTGCCGAAGGAATCCGCCTGCCTTCCGGCAGGGTGATCGTATCTGATGTGCTGCCTGCGTCCGACCCACAGAAGAAGTCGCTAATGGCCTTTGTCAAGGAGTATCAGCGTCTGTACAAGGTTGAGGGAGATCATTTCGCCGGCCATGCCTGGGACGGTATCATGTTGCTGAAAGGGGCCATCGAGCGTGGCGGAGCTACACCGGAAGGTATCCGTGATGCTCTTGAAAAAACCAAGGATTTTCATGGCATTGGCGGTACTTTCAATTTCAGTCCCACCGACCATGCCGGACTTACCAAGGATGCGTTTGTTATGGTGGAAATTAAAAATAAAGATTGGGCGCTATTGAAATAAGAAAAAAGGCAATGGAACGCGGATCAAATCTGATTTTTACGGATTATCACGGATTTCAAAGCAAGCAACAGGTCATAAAATCTGCGTAAATCCGCTCAATCTGTGTCATCCGCGTTCTATTGCTTTTGGCTTGGTAGTTCTTTTGTCTGATAGCTACACGAAACGAGAAAGGCAGGCGTTATGCCTGTCTTTCAGTCTGTAAAGGGTTGGTAACAAACAGCTATGGAACTTGGTAATCAATTACTGCAATATCTGTTGTCCGGGCTTTCCACCGGGGCCATCTATGCCCTGATCGGTATCGGTTTCTCCATCATCTACAACGCCACCGGCATCATCAACTTTGCTCAGGGTGAGTTTGTCATGCTGGGGGGAATGCTGACCCTGTTTCTGGTTTCGGTACTGAAATTGCCGGTCTGGGCTGCCGTGCCTCTGGCAGTACTTCTGGCTACGGTCTGCGGTCTTTTGTTTGAACGGCTGGCCATACGTCCGCTTAAAAAAGCCTCTCCCATCAGCATGGTGATCATTACCATTGGCGGTGCTATCCTGATCCGTGGGATTGCCATGCTGCTCTGGGGCAAAGATACCCATGCAATCCCTCCTTTTTCCGGAGATGAACCGATTCTGATCGGCGGCGCAACCATGCTGCCGCAGCATCTCTGGATCTTCGGCATAACTCTTGTGCTCATCTGCATCAACAAATGGTTTTTCAACCATACCATCAGTGGCAAGGCAATGCGGGCCTGTTCCTATAATCCCAGGGCAGCCGGTCTGGTGGGAATCGATGTGCGGCGGATGGTGCTGCTTTCCTTTATGATCAGCGCGGCAATGGGGGCACTGGCAGGGATCATTGTTGCCCCGCTTACCATGACTGCTTACGATGTAGGGATCATGCTGGGTCTGAAGGGGTTCTGCGCCGCCATCATCGGCGGAATGTCCAGCGGCCTTTCCACGGTTATCGGTGGACTGATTCTGGGGGTGCTTGAATCCATGGGAGCCGGGCTCATCTCTTCAGGATACAAGGATGCCATTGCCTTTATCATCCTGTTGCTGATTCTTTTCCTGCGGCCCCAGGGGCTTTTCGGCAAACCGCAATCGGAAAGGGTGTAGGCGTGAAGAAAGAGCTGATCAAATTCGGGGTATTCTTCCTTTGCGTACTGTGCGCACCATACTTTTTCAAGGACGGTTACCTGCTTAATGTGCTTGTGTTTGTAGGTATCCACACCCTGCTGGCTGTGGCTCTCAATCTGCTGTTGGGGTATGCAGGGCAAATTTCTCTTGGTCATGCCGGTTTTTTCGGGCTTGGTGCCTACCTGTCCGGTGTGATGACCGCCACCTACGGCTGGAACCCCTGGACAACCATGATTGCGGCGGCCCTTTTGGTGGGAACTCTGGCCTTTATCATCGGTTTCCCGATATTGAAGCTCAAGGGGCATTACCTGGCCATGGCCACGCTGGGGCTGGGGATCATTATCTATATTGTCTTTCTTGAATGGGTTGCAGTAACCGGTGGCCCCTCAGGACTGTCCGGCATCCCGAACCTTACAATCGGTGGACTGGTTTTCGACAGTGACCTGAAAAACTACTACCTTGTCTGGGCTTTTGTGCTGGCAGTGGTGATTTTTTCTGTAAATCTGGCCAACTCCCGCATCGGGCGCGCTTTTCGGGCCATCCATGATTCAGAGGTTGCTGCGCGGGTCATGGGGGTAAACGCCCGTCTGCTCAAGGTGCAGGTGTTTGCCCTGTCAGCTTTGATCTGTTCTGTAGCCGGTTCTTTGTACGCCCATGTTATGACCTTTATTGCCCCGGCCTCATTTGGTTTTCATATCTCGGTCGAGCTGTTGACTATGGTGGTGATCGGCGGGTTGGGAAGTATTTACGGATCAATACTGGGGGCCCTGCTGCTGACCCTGCTGCCCGAGTTTCTTCGCTTTATGCATGATTACGATATTGTCTTCTACGGCGGCCTGCTGGTGGTGATGACCATCTTCATGCCGGGCGGTCTGGTGCGCGGCATCCCTGAACTGTTCCGAAAGCTGAAAAAGGTGTTTGCCCGGAAAGGTGACGCCCATGCTTGAGCTTAAAGGAATAACCCAGGTGTTCGGCGGTGTCACTGCTCTGGACGACGTCAGTTTTACGGTGGATTCGAATCTGATTACCGGCGTCATTGGACCCAACGGTGCCGGCAAGACCACGCTGTTCAATATTGTGACTGGCATCTATCAACAGACAGCAGGTACGGTCATTTTTGAAGGACGTGATATCAGCGGTCTTCCGGCAGAGCGACTGGCAGCGCTGGGGATGGTGCGCACCTTTCAGAATGTTGAGCTTTTCGGCCAGATGACGGTTCTGGAAAACGTCATGGTCGGGATGCACAGCCGCACCAGAAGCGGTCTGCTTGCCTGTTCGCTGAAGATGCCCTGGACCGTTGCAGAAGAACGAAGGATCCAGGAAGAGGCTCATCAGTGGCTTTCCTTTGTGGGCATTGATGAGCTGGCCGATGTTCAGGCCTCCAACCTGCCTTTTGGCAAGGGGCGACTGCTGGAGATAGCCCGCGCCCTGGCCTGCAAGCCGCGCATGGTACTGATGGATGAACCTGCCGCCGGACTCAACAGTCAGGAGACCATGGGACTTGCCGCCCTGATCCGCCGGATACGGGACACTGGTGTCACCGTGGTGCTGGTTGAGCATGACATGGAGCTGGTCATGGATATCTGCGAACAGATTGTGGTGCTTAACCTGGGCAGAAAACTGGCTGAAGGAACACCGAGGGAGATCCAGGACAACCATGAAGTAATCGCTGCCTATCTTGGGGATGACGAGTAATGCTGAGACTGAAAAATATAAATACCTACTATGGTAAGGTCCATGCTCTGAAAAATGTTTCCCTGCATCTGGCTGAAGGGGAGATCGTTGCTCTTATCGGTGCCAACGGAGCTGGCAAAACCACTATTCTCAATACGGTTTCCGGCATTACTCCGGCAAGCGGCGGGGATATCCAGTTCCACAAAGAACATATCCAGGCAATGGCTCCGGACCGGATAGTAAAGCTGGGGATATCCCAGGTGCCGGAAGGGCGTCAGGTGTTCAAGCCGATGACAGTTGATGACAATCTTGAGCTTGGCGCCTATCTGCGGTATCGGGCAGGCGATGACAAGGCCGCTGTCAAGCGTGACAAGAAGGATATGTTTGTGCTTTTTCCGCGTCTTGAAGAGCGGCGCAATCAGGTAGCCGGGACCATGTCTGGCGGTGAACAGCAGATGCTGGCCATTGCCAGGGCACTGATGGCCAGGCCGAAGCTGCTGCTCCTTGATGAACCATCCATGGGGCTGGCACCGCTGGTAGTGCAGGAGATATTTCGGGTGCTGAAGCAGTTACGCGATGAGCGCGACGTCACCATCCTGCTGGTAGAGCAAAATGCCAAGGCGGCGCTCAAGCTGGCCGACCGGGGGTATGTGCTGGAGACCGGGAAGGTGATTCTTGAAGGTGATGCTGATGAACTGCTTGAAAATGCAGAGGTGAAGCGGGCCTATCTTGGCAAGGATAAAAAAGAGATCTGGGAACGTTAGGCAAAAGCCTGGTTTTGTATAAAAACAGTTGCATCGAAAATACCTTTACTGCTATAAGACTGGATACTTTTGTTCGGGTAGTTCAGCTGCGGTGGCCATGGTGAAGAGGCCGAACACATATGACTGTGACTCATACATTCGAGGGTTCGAATCCCTCTGGCCACCCCAAAATACGTAACCTGTTGTAATTGCTATATGTTGTTGATCTTAATGAGGTTTTTCCGTCTTGGTACGCAATTTGGTACACACGGGGAGGCCTCATTTTGTTTTTATCGAAGAGGAATGGTACCTATTACCTGAGGGTCAGGATACCCCTGGACGTTCGGAGATTTTTCCCGTCCCCAGAATTGAAACGCAGTCTTGGGACCGGCAACCACAGCCAAGCTAAGAGCTTGGCTGTGGTTATGGTTGGGAGACTGCAGGAGGTGGTGACTATGGCTAAGGACTCTAGCAATAATAACCTGAACAATTGAGTTGTATTTTCAGATTTTCA
>CAZYMK010000099.1:0-9937 GCA_964648885.1 uncultured Geobacter sp.
GCCATTGAAATATCAAACCCCTGTTGTTTCCAGGTCACCTGCTGCAGGCAGGCGGTACGCAGCACCCATTCGCCGATCGGGATGATCTGCCGGGTCTCTTCTGCCATCGGGATAAATCTGTCCGGCGGGACCAGGCCATAGCTGCTGCTCTGCCAGCGCAAGAGCGCCTCAACCCCCATGGTTTTACATGAGGTCATGCAGATCTTTGGCTGGTAATGCAGGCAAAGCTCATCACGTTGCAGCGCATGACGCAGGGCGGTTTCCATACCCAACCGCTCATGGTTGCTGCGGTTCAGTTCATCTGCATAAAAACGGTACGTATTCTTGCCCTCTGACTTGGCATGATAGAGGGCTATGTCGGCATGTTTGGCCAGGGTCTCAGGATCGCCAGCATCCTTTGGATAGAGGGCGATGCCGATGCTGGCGGTTACCACCACTTCGGAATCATTGACGTGTACCGGATTGCCGGCAGCAGTAATCAGCTTGTCCGCAACCTGGGCAGCAAACTCTTCCCGCCGGATATCATGCAGAATGATGGCAAACTCATCACCACCAAGGCGACAGACCAGATCATCATCCCGCAGCAGATCAGTGAACCGCTCTGCCATCTGTTGCAGTAAGCAGTCACCAGCCTGATGTCCAAGGCTGTCATTCACATTCTTGAACCGGTCAAGGTCAAGATAGAGCAGGGCCACACTGCTGCCCAGACGATGACAGCGCTTCATTGACGTGGAGAGACGTTCCTGCAGCAGACGCCGGTTCGGAAGGCCGGTCAACGGATCATAGTAGGCCAGCTTTTCAATGGTTACTTCGGCATTTTTGCGATCATTGATATCTTCCACATTGGCAATAAAGTGTGTGATCATCCCTTGTTCGTTCAACAAGGGGGAGATTGAAGCGATTGACCAGTACACCTCGCCGTTTTTACGACGGTTGAGCAGTTCTCCCCGCCATTCCCGACCGTTCAGGATGGTCTTCCACATGTTGTCATATACTTGCAGCGGGGTGCTTTCAGACTTGAGAATACGGGGGTTTTTGCCCAATGCCTCCTCTGGCGGGAATCCGGTAACGGAGATAAACTTGGCATTGATGTATTCGATAGTCCCGGCAATATCGGTGATCATGACTGCAGAAGCACTGTGTTCAAGGCCGTGGGACAGCTTGCGGATATGGGCTTCGGCAAGGCGGCGTTCCGAGATATCGGTAAAGGCCACAACCGCCCCCACCAGCTCCCCCTGCTCAAGCATCGGATGGGACCAGTATTCGACGGCAATACTGCTGCCGTCTGCTTTAAAGAATACATCACCATCACACTGCGTTGGACGTTGTTCAAGCATGGCAACCGCTGTATGGCATTGTCGGCAAGGGTAGGGGGTGCCGTCCGGGAAACTGTGGTGACACAGCTGATGAAAATTCCTGCCCACCAACTGACCATCGCCGGAATATCCCAGTATCCGTACCGCAGCTGGATTTACCAGGATACAGGTTCCGTCTACATCAACCGCCACAATCCCTTCGGCAACCGAATCAAGCAGCAGTCTGATGCGACGCTCCTGTGTCTTCAGCAGTTCCTGGGTTCGTTGCTTTTCATCGATCTCCCGTTGCAGGGTAACCGTTTGCTGATGCAATGCATCCCGTGAGGAAACCAGATCACGGGTAAGCGCCTTCAAGCTACGGTACCGCCACCAGACAAGTATGCTCGTCAGCGCTGCCAGGGTCAGCGCCGCTGTGGTCACTATTTTGCGGGTGGTCCAGAACGGTTTATGAGGTTGCCACCAGCGGGCGTAGATACTTCGGTACTCTGCACTGCCGACAAAACGGTCAATATTGCTGTTCAGCATCTGCAGAAGCGCATCATCCCCTTTACGCAGGGCAATGCCGCGTTTTGCCTCAAACAGCGGCGGTGTACCAATCCTGACCTGATCTTCCAGTCCGGCATCCCGTGCCAGACGGATGGTGTTTGTGGCCGGACCCAGCACCAGGTCAACATCTCCGGCCAGCAGGTTGAACAGCATCTCCTGCAGTGAGCTGTACTGTCTGGCCACTGGGATTTGATCGTTGCGCAAACGATCTTCTGCCGCGCTACCCCTGATCACCCCCACTTTCAGGCCGGGCTGAAACTGGCTATGGGCTACCCCTTTGCGGGTTACCCATGAGATGGGGGTGACCTCTATTGGACGGCTGAAGGCAAACTGGCTGCTACGTTCCTTGTTGACCACCAAGATCGGCGCGATATCGGCCTTGCCGGCAAGCAGCATCTGCTGCAGTTCTTCCCAGTTCTGCCCAAAGATATAGGAGACCTGCAGACCTGACTGGCGTGCCAGCCCGTCCATGATGTCCACGGCAAACCCTGCCGGTCTGCCGGTTTTCGGGTCTTTAAAGTAGGTTGGCGGAAAGTCGGCCGGTATGGCCGCTATAATTGCATTTTTGGGCAGCTTTTTAACCGGCTGATCAGCACGGGCACTGCCTGTCCAGATCAACAGACAGCAGACAAGTGCAGCAGAAAGTTTTCCAAGCAGCTTTGCCAGGTGAAGTGGCAACAACGTTGTCACGTTTAAACTCCTTCAGGCCCAGTCGGATCAGATAGCTGGCAGAAACGTCTGCCGTAACAGGCCGGGGGACGTCCCGGGGCCTGCAGACAATCAAGTTCCAACTGGTCACTATCTGGAGCCAGACCCTCATCAAGAAAACAGCAAATATCACGGCCATGGTCAGCAGGTGCATAGCTGACCGATTCAATCGGCGCTCCACTGTTCTGCAAAAAAACAGCCAGTTCATCAGCCGGCATTGGCTGGGCAAAGTAGTAACCCTGAGCCTCCCTGCAACTTTGTTTTTGTAACAGCTCCTGATGTTCCAGGCATTCCACCCCTTCAGCAACAAGTGACAGATGAAGGCTGTGGGCCATAGAGATGATGGCAGCCAGGATCTGGGCATCATCTTTGGAAGCATTGGCATTCATAATGAACGAACGGTCTATCTTGAGGATGTCAACCGGCAGGCTGCGCAGATGACTCAGCGATGAATAGCCGGTGCCGAAATCGTCAATGCTGATACTGATGCCCAGCGATTGCAGCTTTTGCAGGGTGGCGATGGAGGTATCCATATCCTCCATCAGCGCGCTCTCGGTAATCTCAAGCTCAAGGGCCTGGGTGCAGAGGTGTGCCTCACTGACCGCACTTTTGACCAGATCGATAATATTCTGACGTCTGAACTGCAATGGTGAAACATTGACTGAAACCCGTGGCAGACGGATACCGGCCTGGTGCCAGCGGTGCAGTTGCAGACATGCCTCACGTAGTACCCATTCACCTAGTTGCATGATCAGGCCGGTTTCTTCTGCCAACGGAATAAAGGTGAGCGGGAAAATCATGCCGTGTTGTGGATGATTCCAGCGGATCAGCGCTTCAGCCCCGCTCCACTGTCCGGTCAGCAGGTTTATCCGGGGTTGATAGTGCAGGACAAACTCTCCCTGATCAAGGGCCCGACGCAGATCCCCCTGCAGCGACAACCGTTCCGACGTCTTGCTGTAGAGCGCATGACTAAACAGCTCAACATGGTTCTTACCCTTGCTCTTGGCATGGTACATGGCAGAATCTGCCCCTTTTACCAGCACCTCTGCGCTTTCGCCATGTTCAGGATACAGTGCGATACCGATACTGGCCGAAACGAACAGTTGCTTGTCCTCAAACAGGTAGACCTGCAGTAGTTTCTGCAGATGTTTTTGAGCAACCTGCAGGGCGTTGTCGGCTGTTTTCAAATCCTGTAGCAGGATAATGAACTCATCCCCTCCCAGCCGGGCCAGGGTATCCCCGGCACGGGTCTCACTTTCCAGGCGGCGGGCAACCTCTTCAAGCAACAGATCGCCAAAACGGTGGCCGTGGGTGTCGTTGATCAGCTTGAAGTCATCAAGGTCAATAAACATAACTGCCAGCTGTTCTTTAACACGCCCGGCGCGTCGCAGGGCGTGTTCAAGACGGTCTTTGAACAGGGCGCGGTTAGGCAATCCGGTCAGGGTGTCGTAATTGGCCAGCCGGTGCAGCCGTTCCTGACGCTCAAGCAGCGCCTCATCCCGCTTTGCGACCTCATCCAGCATCTCGTTGAACCCTGCAGCCAGATGGGCAAGCTCGGTCACGTCACTGATCTCGGCACGCAGGCTATAATCCTTGGTCTTGCTGATCTCATCCATGGTTGCGGAAAGCGATGTGATCGGAGCGGTGATGATCTGCCCCAACCGTCTGGCCAGCAGGTACGAGCCGACCAATGAGGCCAGCAGAATACCGATGCCGATGCTGCAGGCCCCCAGCAGTTTTTGCAGGTAGATGCTGCTATCAAGCTCAACCAGTATGCTCCCGAGTGTCACCCCGTCATGGATGATCGGGCGGTGCACCTCAGGGCTGACCTGCAGCAGGTGTTGAACTGAAAGCCCTCGCTTCAGTTTTTTCAAGCGATCCACAAGGTCAGACGGTGTCTGACCCTTTAAGCCGCGAATATAAAAGGCAACCGGCTGATCCTGCTGATCAAGTACAAACAGATGCAAGATGGCAGGGTCTGCCTCCAGCGCCTGCAGGGATTTTGAAACAGCCTCGGTATCACCAAAGATCAGGGCTGCAGAGATATCGACCGCAATAATATCTGCCATGGCTGCAAGCCGGTCCCTGCTTTCGCGGCTGAATGAGTAAAAATCATAGGCCAGAGAGCTGACCAGCGAGACTACCAGCACCAGCGAACAGACCAGCATGATTGCCAGCCGCAGCTGATCACGGAAAGACCGGGTATGCAGAAAGAGTTGTTTTAGCCAGGTCATTGTCTACTCCGGTTATCTGATCACATCATTGGCCAGTTTCAGTAACTGGCTACTGAAGGAGACTGACGCTGACCGGGCTGCAGTAAGATTAAGGTCGTAGCCGATTTTGTTGTTGATTGTCACCAGTGAAACCATCCCCCCCAGTTTCGTAAAATCACGCATGTCGCTGATGGTGATGACACCTCGTTTGTGCGCTTCAGCCAACAGCCGCTGCAGGCGGTACCGTTCTGAAGAGGCGATGAACAGGACCTGGCAGCAGTCCAGCTGTGCCACTTCATCAACGGTTTTGACCGCAACTGGCCGGGTTTTGATCCGTTTGTTAGCGGCCATCCCTTGCAGCACCCCCGGTAGCGGTGTGTCCCCGATTATACAGACAGTAAAAGCACTGCAATCCGGCGTTGGCCGTTGGTCCGCAAAGAGCGGGATATTCAGCAGATAGCCGGCCTTCACCCTGTACTCCTGCGGTACCTCAGCAGCAATGGCTGAGGTGGCTGCCGGCATGAGAACAGCAAACAGAAACAGTATGACGACAGGGATACGGTGCATAGGTTAAAACCGGTACGCCAGCTTCAGCCGGAAACTGATGCCGTCCTGGGTGATCCCGCGCAGCTGTTCGGACAGGCTGTTGACATGCTCGGCTGCCGCAGGCACGGCATAGCGTGTGTCAAGCAGGTTATAGATTGAGGCGGACAGTTCCAGCCCCCTGATCAGTTCACGGTTCAGTAGTGTCAGGTTAACCAGGGCAGCGCCGCTGATCTTTTCCTGATTGCTATTGAGGCGAGAACCGGTATAGACCGTTTCAAGGGTGGCAAAGCTCTTGCCAAGTGGTATCGGGGTGGTCAGTGCTGCCTTGATCAGACTGCGGGGCGCATTGTTCATCTGACTGCCGGTACTGATATTTTTTGTATCGGTATAACTGTAGCTGACCCGTGCGCTAAAGCCGTTTTCCCATTTTCCTTCTGCCTGCAGTTCAACCCCTTTTGCTTCTACCTTGCTCTGGTTGACAAACTGCAGCAGCCCGTCAACCGGATCGGTTCTCTGCTCAATAAGATCAGAGATGCGGGAATAAAAGCCGGTAATGTTGGTACGCAGGTTGTTGCCGATAAACTGATCCCAGCTCAGTTCAGCAGAGCGGATCTTCTCCGGCTTCAGGTTCGTGTTCGCTTTAATGCTGATAGTGTCGTCATAGTACGACTCGTAAGAGTTGGGGGCCCGGAACGCCTCAGCGTATGACAGGCGCAGCACGGTACTGTCATACGGTTTCCAGATCAGGGCGGCTCGCGGGTTCAAGGTGCCTCCAAAGGTGCTGTAATGGTCGTAGCGCAATCCGACGTTCAGGATCAGGTTGTTCAGGATATGGTATTCATCCTGCAGATAATAGCCCTGCACAAAAGTGTGGTGAGTATCGTCCAGAATTGACTGATAGACAGGAGTCACGTTGAAGTTACGCTGCTGCTCTGCAAACTGCCAGCGGTGTTCCATGCCGGCTATCAGCAGGTGTGAACCGATGTTTTTTGAAACAAACAGGTCGCTGCCCAGCCACTGGGCAACAGTTTCGTCCCGGTTAAGGGTGTAGCTGCCGCTGTTATCAAGGGGGTAATCTGCGTCATATTCATAACGGTTGTAGGTCAGTCGCAGGTTCAGGTCGGCAAATCCACCGGTAGTGTTGTAGGTCAGGCCGACCAGTGTGTGACGGTCGCTGGTCTTTTCGGCCGGATCGTTGAAAATTGAATAAAATGGAGCGGTGGGGATCTGTTTGTCCCTGGTCTGATGCAGTACCAGTAAAGAGATATTCTTCCAGCTGGCCTTTGCCAGCAGATCCCAGGAGGTTTCGCCGTCAAGCCCCTGGGCAATACCGTTGTTGGTGGCGGCATATTCAGGAAACGAAAGTCGCTGTTTACCGGCACTATCCCGATAACTGCCTGAAAAGAGCAGATCAAGGCCGTTTTCCAGCTTGCCTCCGCCGCTGGCTCGTCCTGTCCAGGTGTTAAAGCTTCCGCCGGATCCGGCAAGCTCGGTGCCTTTCAGGGTAACACCGCTGCGGGTAATAACGTTGATCACAGCCAGAAAGGCGTTGGTGCCATACAGCGAAGAACCGGGACCACGTATCACCTCGATCCGGTCGATCAGATCCAGATCAACCGGAAAATCACTGCCCAGGGGTGCTGTTTCATAAACAGCATCATTCAGTCGGTGGCCATCCACCAGCATCAGGATGCGGGAATTGTAGTCTCCAAGCGGACTGAAGCCGCGCACACCGATATAATGGTAGCTTCGGTGGTACGTACTGTAGAAACCGCGCACACTGTTCAGGGCTTCGGCCAGGGTGCGGTAACCGTTTTTGCGGATATCATCAGCCGTGATAATGCTGATCGAGGCAGGGGAGTCGGTCAATTCCTGCTGATATTTGCTGGCCCCGGTTACGGTGGTTACCTCGGTATTCAGCAGTGATTCAAGGGCACCTGTATCCTGATGCACCAAGGCCAACTGCTCCGCACACAAGAATGACGGACAGACAGACAGGGTTCCGGCTAGTAATAGTATTCCGATTATGCGCATATCAGTAGTCTCCTTGCTGCTTACAGGTGCAGTCATAAACTCATCGTCGGCGGATCTCACGCCGGTGCCAGAATTGCCTCAATCTCCCGATCCAGTTCACTCAGATGATCATTGAACGGCATCGGTGCGGCTTGACCAAAAGCACTTTGGTTCAGCTCCAGCGTATTATCCGCTGGCGGGGCCTCATCCCGTGCGATCAGGTTTGCCAGATGGATGACCTCAACCAGTTGCCGGAACTGCACAGCACTGGCAGGTATATGGTGAAAACGGATCGATTCCTGGATCTCTTCTGAAAAATGCCAGTTTTCAGCTATCAGACCGCCCAGCGTGGTATGATATTGTTCCATCAACTGGTCAGACTCATGTTTGGGCAGATCGTAGCCGGCCAGCAGTTCCAGCATGACGATGCGCCCCAGATCATGCAGCAGGCCACAGACAAAGGCCTGATCGTGGTTCATCCCTATATCCCGCGCCAGCTGTTTGGCAACCATCCCCACCTTCATGGAGTGATGAAGAACCACCTGAACCTGTTCTGCATTGCGGAGCGAGAAAGAGCTTAAGGCATGCACCGTAACGATGCTGGTAAACGCCTTCATCCCCATATACACAACCGCCTCACGCAAGGTTCCCACCTTGCCGCGCAGTCCGTAAAAACTTGAGTTGCAGATCCGAAGCGCTTTGGAAACCAGCAGGGGATCATTGATTGACTCAACAATCTCGTCAATCGAGATATCCGGAGTGCTGATCTTGTTCATAACCATCTGCATCTCGACCGGCATCGGAGGTATTTCGATGTTTCCCCGTTCAATCCGGTCCATCAGTTCAATAATCAGCGGATTTTGATTTGTCTGTTCCTGCAGAGACTTTTCGTCAAGCTGGATAACTGACTCAAACAGCACCTGCGAAGTATGCAGGGTGACCGGGCTGCTGAGGACAACCGGCGGCAGGTAGTCACAAAAATGGAACTGTCCGCTCTTCCAGGCAAGCGCCTTGACAAGGGATCGTTCTGCCAGTTCCGACATGATTGAGGTGAGCTGTTCAAGCTGGAACCCCTCATTGCAGGAGAGTAATCCCAGTAATGAAATCTCCAGCCGTTCGGCCTCGGCCATGATTTCCTGCATCCGTTCCAGGGCAAGTCCGGTCCTCGTATGGAGTTCCATGCAAAAACGTTCACCTTCGGTGTCGCTCCAGACAAAGATCAGTTTTCCGGACTGAAAATAGAAATGACGGCTGCTGTCATCACAGGTTGCCACCAGAGAGCCGGACTGACATGACGCCTCTATCCACTGGATCAGATCTGCAAGCGGCATGATACTGATACTGCCTTTGATTGAGCGGGCGGAGGATGCACCGGTATTTTCAAGAAAAGATGGTTTCATCTCGCTCGTGCTTTACTCTTCCATCAGCTCCATCGGCTTGCGGCTTAAGAATGTCCTGATGCCGGCGCCTACCCAGTACACACCGGGGGCCAGCTCACTTACCTGGTCAAGGTTAATAAGATCGTTCATTGTGTTCACTCCTTTGGTTGGCATAGATTTTTTATTTGACGCACTGCCTGGATGATTGCAAAATATAGATGCATTATGCAGTCTTCCTTGGAGGTGCCTTATGTACAGGTTACTGTTGGACACCAATATCTATGTTGCTTTCAAGCGCAACCATCAGTCAGTTCTGCCGTTGTTGCGGCAGGCTTCAGAACTGTATCTGAATATAACAGTACTGGGAGAGCTTCTGGCCGGATTCAGGGGTGGCACACGTGAAGCTGATAACCGCAGAGAGCTCGACCTGTTTCTTGATTCTCCCAGAGTTTCTTTGCTGGTGCTGGATGACCTGAGTGCAGAATACTTTTCCCTTGTGTTTAACCAGCTAAAGAAGCAAGGAACACCTGTTCCCACCAACGACATCTGGATTGCTGCATCAGCCATGCAGCATGGTCTGGCTCTTGCATCGCTTGATAGCCATTTTTCCCACATTGCCGGGTTACAGATGGTGCCCGGCCTTACAGAGGTATGACCATGACAACGATGACCTTACGCGGCATTGATGAAGCGCTTGCTCAAACATTGAAAGAACAATCCAGCAGGGAAGGGGTAAGCCTTAACACCCTGGCCCTGCAGTTGCTTCGCAAAGCTACCGGGCTTGATAAACCGAAACGGGTTGTCATGCATCATGACCTTGATCGTCTGGCTGGTACCTGGAGCGCTGAAGATGCTGCCAGTTTTGCTGCAACAACTGCCTCCCTTGCAACTATTGATGAGAATCTCTGGCAGTAGTTCTGTTCTGTTTTAAGCCGATAATGGTGGACGACATGCCACCCGATCAGTGAAATTACTTTTATAGGGTACTGATACTTTACCCTCCGAGATACGCCGTCAGCTCTCTGCTCAGTGTTGGCGGATGCAACAGTTTTGCCGGTATCTTGTCGCCGCCGAAAAATTCCTTGACCCAGGGCTGCCGTTTGGTCCAGGTCATCAGCTGTTCCCAGCCCTGCCAGGTTTCAAAGTCACAGTTATGGATATGGGTGATCTGCTCTAAAAAAGATTGTTCGTAGCTGGCCATATTCTTACCCTCATT
>CAZYMK010000100.1:0-8037 GCA_964648885.1 uncultured Geobacter sp.
CTTGATATCCCGATTCCTGGGCAGGCATAGTTATAATGCCCGGGAATTTAGGTTATGACAGCCGTTGCTCAGAATAAAAAACATCATAAGGTGGTGGTTAAGTTTCTGGAGAAGTTCCTGACCTATAAGCCCAAACTGGATTACCTGTCTGCGGATGAATCAGCCCTGCATGTGGCGGCACAGGCCAATTTTGTTGAGGCTCTTAAACTTCTGCTAGACCATGGAGCATCCATAAACCTTGCAACCCGCGCAACTGGCCGTACTCCGTTGTATCTAGCCGCAATGTATAAAAACATCGATGCGGTCAACTATCTGCTCAAGCGCGGGGCTAAGATTGATCTTCCGGATAAAGCCGGTAATTCTCCACTGGCAGCAACGGTACTGCTGGCAGAACCGGAAATGGTGGAGGTTCTGGTTGAAGGCGGAGCGGTTATTGATACGCGAACATCTGCAAATATGCTGATGACCCCTTTAATTGCTGCTGCTGCCAATATTGATCCTTTCAAGCATAAAAACTACATCACCATACTTGAATTTTTATTGGACAATAAAGCAGATATCAACTTTCCGGCCTCAGATGGAAGAACTGCGTTAATGGCTGCCGCAGCCAGCTCTGATCACAGGCAAGCCCTTGATAAAGTGAAATTATTGATCGATAGAGGCGCAAAGATTGATCAGGTTAACAAACGAGGAGAAACCGCCCTGATGCTTGCAGCAGGGGTTGGAAATCAGAAAGTTGTAGAGCTGCTTCTGGTCAAAGGCGCAGACGTTAACAAGAAAAACGGTTCTGGTGAATCAGCCATGAGCTATGCCAACCGTTCAGGCAGGAAACCAATCGTCGCAGCCCTTGAATCAAAAGGTGCGAAAGCAGATGGGCCCATTGTCAGGGAAAAGGTAGTTGTCAAAGCGCTTATCGGTACCTGGCAGGGGTATCAGGACGGGATGCCGCAGGCTGTTTTCAAGTATATATTCAGAAATAACGGAACGTTTGATTTTGTTTCGCGCTTATCCCCGCAAACTCTGAAGCAGCTTCCCGCCGGCTCTGTCAATCCGGTCATTGCTTCTCAGAAAGGGACCTATACCTTTCATAACGATATCCTGATTCTGGATCTGGTTGGCGTACCACCTGTTTCCATGAAATGGAAGCTGGAAAACAAGATGCTGATCATTGACGATAAAATAAGATTGAAAAAAATGTAATACGAGTACCCAACGCGTCAAGAACACGGTTCAACAGGGGAGTAGCGGCCTGTTGAACCGTATTCTTAGTCGTTCAGCTCAAGGACATCCTGACTCGACTATACACGATTTCTTAAACCACCTGACGCTTCTAATCTTCCTGCAGCCGTGCATAGCTGTCAGCCAATTCTGCACCTGACAAAGCAACTTCTCCTGGTTTTTCAAGCTACACCCCACCTTATCTCCACAATTTTCCAATCTTTTGCCTGCCTGTAACATGGTTGTCACAAAAGGCATGTATGGTAACTATCGAACATAAACCAAAAGCTGGATGCACCAACAAACCCAAGGAGGATTTACCAAATGATGATGAAGACTGTACTGGCAGCATGTGCCACCCTCTGTATCGCTACGGCGGCACAGGCAGAAAAAATTACCGTTGACGCAAAACTGCCCGCCTACAAGACCACCTCGGGCGTCTCCGGCAACCTGAGCAGCATCGGATCAGACTCATTGAACAACATGATGACCTACTGGGCTGAAGGGTTCAAAAAGAAGTATCCCAACGTAAACGTCCAGATTGAAGGCAAGGGCTCATCCACCGCTCCGGTGGCCCTGATCGCCGGCACTGCCCAGCTGGGCCCCATGTCCCGCGAGATGAAGGGTAAGGAGATCGAAGATTTTGAAAAGAAGTATGGCTACAAGCCGACCAAGATCGGCGTGGCACTGGACTCTCTGGCCGTGTTCGTGAACAAGGATAACCCGGTCAAGTCCCTTTCTCTGGATGAGGTGGATGCCATATTCTCCAAGACCCGCAAGCGTGGTCTGCCTGCAATCACCACCTGGGGACAGGCCGGTGTAACCGGTCCCCTGGCTGAAAAGCCGATCTCCCTGTTCGGCCGTAACTCTGCCTCCGGCACCTACGGCTATTTCAAGGAAGTCTCCCTGAAAAACGGCGACTACAAGAACACCGTCAAAGAGCAGCCCGGTTCGGCATCAGTGGTTGAAGGGATTGCCAAGGATGTAGCAGCCATCGGCTACTCCGGCATCGGCTATGCCACCTCTGGCGTCAAGGCCGTACCCCTCTCCGATAAAAAAGGCGGCACCGTGTATGAGGCCAACTACAAGAACGTGCTGTCCGGCAAGTACCCCCTGGCCCGTATGCTGTATGTCTACGTAGCCAAGAAGCCGGGCGAGCCGCTGCCCAAGGTAGTGGAAGAATTCCTCAAGTATGCCCTGTCCAAGGAAGGCCAGCAGGTTGTGGTCAAGGACGGCTATGATCCGCTGCCGGCTGCCTCAGCAGCAGAGCAGCTGAAGGCACTGAAGTAAAGACCAACCGAGCAGGGGCGACCATACCGGTCGCCCCTGCATATCAGGACGTTCCATGCCACCATCCATAGTAGACAAATCCCGCCGTAACGACCGTTGGGCCGCCAGGCTAATTACAGCAGGCGGTCTTTTTGTGATCGTTGTGGTTATCGGCATTCTGGTGTTGATTGCCAAGGTTTCGCTACCACTGTTTTATTCCCCCACGGCCGATAAACTGGCCGCTGTCTCGCCCGAGTTTGCGGGCCTGCTTGCTTCTGAGCCTACTACGACAGCGCAGCAGGTTGATATGGGGGACAAGGGCAGCGTCAGCGCCCGGCTCTTGCCGGATAACCGGATCGAGCTGCAACGCCGCCTGGTTGAAAGGGATATCCTGGGCACTGAAAAGGTCAGCGAGCTGAAGGAAACGCTGGCTGATCCGCTGCCGGGTTCAATCAGCGCCTTCTGGCTGGGACGCAAGGGTCAGAACCTGTATGCTGCCACCGCCAATGGCTGGCTTCTGCGCTGGGATATCTCCGAAGAGCAGGCTCGTCTGGCCGACACGGTGCAGGCCTTCAAGGATCAACGCAGGATTACCGCCCTGACAACAGTGATGGGGGAGTACTCACTGGCAGTAGGGGATGAAAAGGGGCAGATCACCACCTGGATGCCGGTCCGCACACCGGGAGCCGGTGAAGACAAGCACTTGGCCATGATCCACACCCTGCCGGGATTTACTACCCCGGTTGTACGACTTTTGGCTTCACCGCGAGACAAGTCTTTAGCTGCGTTTGACGGGCAGGGCACCATCAGAATGGTGCATATGACCAGCGAACGGCTGCTGCTGGAGCTGAAGGCAGGCGGACCGGTCAGTGCTGCCGCCTTTGCCGACCGGGGGCGCAAGCTGCTGGTAACCGGGGCCGATGGTGTCTCTCAGGCCTGGGAGCTGTCCATACCCCATCCTGAGACCTCTCTGAAAACGCTCTTTGGCAAGGTCTGGTACGAAGGATACAACAAGCCGGAATATGTCTGGCAGTCATCAGCTGCAACCGACGTTTTCGAACCAAAACTGTCGCTGGTACCGCTGATATTCGGTACCTTTAAGGCCACCCTGTTTGCCATGCTGTTTGCCGTGCCGCTGGCGCTTTTGGGTGCGATCTATACCAGCCAGTTCATGTCGCCCGGCCTGAAGGGCAAGATCAAGCCGACAGTGGAGATCATGGCTGCGGTCCCTTCTGTGGTGGTCGGTTTTCTGGCCGCCCTCTGGTTGGCCCCGCTGATGGACTACAACCTGCTGGCCCTGTTCATGGCACTGGTAATGGTACCAACCCTGATTCTGCTGGCGATTGTTGCCTGGCGCCCCCTGGCAGAAAACACCGATTTCGGACGGAGTTTGAAAGGGTATGAATTCATCGGCCTGCTGCCGGTGGTAGCACTGGGTATCTGGCTTTCTGTCCAGATAGCTCCCCCTCTTGAGGCAGCCTTTTTTGCCGGTAATCTGAAACAATGGCTCTTTTCCACCCTGGGGGTGCAATACGAGCAGCGCAACAGCATCGTGATTGCCATTGCCCTGGGCTTTGCCGTGATTCCGATCATCTTTACCATTGCCGAGGATGCCCTTTCCAATGTGCCGCGCAACCTGACCGCCGCCTCCCTGGCTCTGGGAGCCAGCCGCTGGCAGACCGCCTGGCGGGTGGTACTGCCATCGGCCCTGCCCGGTGTGTTTTCCGCCATCATGATCGGTTTTGGCCGGGCCGTGGGAGAGACCATGATCGTGCTGATGGCCACCGGCAACACGCCGATCACCAGCTGGTCACTGTTCAACGGTTTGCGCTCGCTCTCGGCCAACATCGCGGTGGAGATTCCTGAGGCACCGATTTACGGCACCCTGTACCGGACCCTGTTCCTCTCGGCAGTGCTGCTGTTTGTGCTGACCTTTATCATCAACACCGCTGCAGAACTGCTGCGGCAACGCTTCCGTAAGAAGTACGGACGATACTAAAAGCTTTATTGAAACACAGAGCCACAGAGAACACAGAGGAAAACTTGAAAATCGAACAAAAGAGTAAAGGCAAAAACGTAAACTAAGTTTTGATCCCTTTTAACTATTTAAAACTGTTTTTGCTTTTAGCTGTTCTCTGTGCCCTCTGTGTCTCTGTGTTACAAGAATTTCTAAAGGTGTAACGTGAAAAACTACTGGAAACGTGGCGAACCGATGGTGATGGTGGCCGGGGCAACCCTGGCCATGGTGCTGTTCATGACCCTGACCATGATGGCGGTCATCCTGGGCAACAGTCTGGGCTACTTCTGGATCAAAGATCTGGTGCAGCTCAAACTGAAAGACGGCAGTGCCGTGCTGGGGCAGCTCACCGACAGCGAGAAACACGCCCTGACTGACGAGGCCAGGATACAACTGAAGGTTGGTAACCGCGATCTCTACGCCCAGGACTTTCGTTGGGTGGATGAGCAGGAGATCGCAGGCCGGGAGTATCCTGACCATGCCTATCTGCTGGAACGGATGGAGCACGGCAACTTCTTTGGGTACCTGCAGGGGCTGACAAAGGCTGACGGAACCGCTGCTGCTGCAGATGCCGCCACCCTGGGTACGCTCTTGCACGAGGTGCAGCAGGGAAAGCAGGTTTTGAAACCAATCCGCAAACAGATGTCCAAGCTGAATATGGCTTCTGAAAAATTGAGACTCAAGATCCAGAAACTTGACTATAAAGGGGCCGAGGCAAACAGCACGAAAATTGCCGCCCTTACAGACCAGCGGGCCAAACTGACCGAGCAGTTTGACCAGTTGAATAATGAGCTGAACCAGAAACTCTCGGAGCTGAACAAGGCAACGGCCCTGTTCCGGGATGCTGATGGCAAGGAAAAAGAGCTTCGGCTGTCTGAAATCGTTCGCTTTTACCAGCCCAACAGCATGTCGCTCCTCGCCAAATCCGGCATCTACCTGATCAAGATCAAGGAACTGCTGCTGGATGACCCCCGCGAGTCCAACACTGAGGGGGGGCTGTTCCCGGCCATCTTCGGCACCGTGCTGATGGTGCTGTTGATGTCGCTCTTCTCCATGCCGTTCGGGGTAATCGCCGCCATCTACCTGCGTGAATATGCCAAGGAAGGGAAACTGGTGCAGCTGGTACGGATTGCAGTCAACAACCTGGCCGGTGTGCCCTCCATTGTCTACGGCGTGTTCGGCCTGGGCTTCTTTGTCTACGGTATCGGCGGCTCAATCGACAAGTTGTTCTTTTCGCATCAGCTGCCCACCCCGGTCTTCGGCACCGGCGGCATCCTCTGGGCTTCTTTGACCCTGGCGCTCCTGACCGTGCCGGTGGTGATTGTGGCCACTGAAGAGTCGCTGGCCTCCATACCCAAAGGGATCCGTGAAGGTTCCCTGGCACTGGGTGCCACCAAGTTTCAGACCCTGACCAAGGTGCTGCTGCCAATGGCCACTCCCGGTATCATGACCGGACTGGTGCTCTCCATGGCCCGAGCTGTGGGAGAAGTGGCACCGCTGATGATGGTGGGGGTGGTCAAGCTGGCCCCTACACTTCCCTTTGACGGCACCTTTCCGTTCTTCCATATGGATCGCAAGTTCATGCACCTGGGATTCCATATTTACGACGTGGGCTTTCAGTCACCCAACGTAGAGGCCGCCAAGCCAATGGTGTACGTCACCACCCTGTTGCTGCTCGTGATCGTGATCATCGCCACCAGCCTGGCAATCCGTTTCCGCAACCAGATGCGTCGCAAGTACACCACTTCTCATTTCTAACGAGGTAAAGGATAGCCGATGAGCGCAGAATCAGTCGTACCAACCACACAACCGACCATTATCGAGGTGCAGAACCTCAACCTCTACTATGGCCAGGCTCAGGCCCTGAAAAACGTCAGCCTGGAAATGCGCCGCAACCAGGTAACCGCCTACATCGGCCCCTCCGGCTGCGGCAAGTCAACCCTGCTGCGCTGCCTGAACCGGATGAACGACCTGATCGATTCGGTGCGTGTTGAAGGGAGCATCAAACTGGACAACAACGAGATCACCGGCAACAGTGTGGATGTTATCTCTCTGCGCCGCAAGGTGGGGATGGTATTCCAACAGTCCAACCCGTTCCCCAAATCGATCTACGAAAACATCGTCTACGGCCTGCGGATCGCCGGGGTTACGGACAAGGCAACCCTGGATGAAACGGCTGAGCGCAGCCTCAAAGGCGCTGCCATCTGGAACGAGGTAAAAGACCGCCTGCATGAGTCGGCTCTGGGGCTGTCAGGTGGTCAGGCCCAGCGGATCTGCATTGCCCGGGCCATTGCCACCAATCCTGAAGTGATTCTGATGGACGAGCCCTGCTCGGCCCTGGACCCGCTCTCGACCCTCAAAATTGAAGAGTTGATTGACGAGTTGAAAAATCAGTATACGATTGTGATTGTGACGCACAACATGCAGCAGGCAGCCCGGGTCTCCGATGCCACTGCCTTTTTCTATCTGGGAGAGCTGATCGAGATGGGAGATACCAAGAAGATCTTCACCAACCCGGAAAAACAGCAGACAGAAGATTATATTACGGGGAGGTTTGGCTAATGAGTGGACATCTGGTGGCATCCTACGATGCCGATCTGAAGGAACTGAGGCAGCGGATTCTGACCATGGGCGGTCTGGTGGAAAAGATGATCAGCGATTCCATCAAATCACTGGTGGAGCGTGACACTGAGTTGGCGGAACAGGTAATTGCCCGTGATCACGAGGTCAACGGCCATGAAGTGGCCATTGATGAACGCTGCCTGGAGCTGCTGGCCCTGCGTCAGCCCACCGGTCGTGACCTGCGTTTTATCACCCTGGCGCTCAAGATTGTGACTGATCTGGAACGGATCGGCGACAAGTGCGCCAACATGGCCAAGCGGGCCCGGCAGCTGAACCAGGAACCGCCGCTGAAGCCGTATATCGACATCCCCCGCATGGCCACCCAGGTGGAGATTATGATCAAAGAGGCGCTGGACGCCTTTGTACGGGGCGATGATCAACTGGCGGTCAAGGTATGCAAGGATGACCAGCTGGTGGATGAGCTGAACGAGCAGGTACAGCGGGAGCTGTACACCTACATGATCGAAGATCCCTCCACCATCAGCCGGGCCATGCGGCTGACCTACATCTCCAAATCACTGGAGCGGATCGCCGACCACGCCACCAACATCGCCGAGATGGTGATCTTCATGGTCAAGGGCAAGGATATCCGGCATACGCTGATGTGAGTGCTGCTGAGGCATATACGAAGAACAAACGGGGTGCTGCAGTTTTCTGCAGCACCCCGTTTGTTTTCTGGGTGTAGACATCTTCTCAACGAGGCAGCGGTCACTCAACCACCTGCCAGTGGCCACCTTTAGCCGGTCCGACTCGTCTGATTTCGTTCCTTTCCTGTAACTTCTTAAGGTTGCGCTCAATTGAACGGGTCGTGACCTTACAATGCTCAGCAAGCAGTTCGATAGTGATCGTCGCATCTTCTTTAATAAGAGCAATGATCTTCTCCGACACTTTCTCCGACACTTTCTCCGACA
>CAZYMK010000100.1:8137-9880 GCA_964648885.1 uncultured Geobacter sp.
TTTCTCCGACACTTTCTCCGACACTTTCTCCGACTTTGTATCCGATTTCGGCAAAACGATCGGTGTGCTGATGGACAATTCCAGCTCTTCCACCGGTTTGCGGTGTACTGAGGCGATAAACAGACAGCCGTCGTGGTCATCGTCAAAGTCGATGGTCGGCCACTTTTCCAGTGCCCGCTTAATGCCCGACCCAAGGCCATGGTAGGGCAGCAGTCCCTTGGCCACGTAGGAGACCAGGATCGGGTTGCGAATGTTGGAATTCCCAGTCCTTATTTTTTCCACCGTCAGATTGTTGGGCAGATGACCAGGGCTGATGATCTCGATGCGATCGTCAAAGACGAAGAGACGAATCGGCGCGCTGACTAGGTAATCGCGATGCATCAGGGCATTGACCAGGAGCTCCTCAAACACAGCCTCGGGGATCTCCGGCAGACCCGGCGCGTTCACTCCTCGCCCCGCCTGCACCTTGTGCAGGTTGCGCATGACAAAGGCCAACGAACCCTCAAAGAGCTTCGGCAGCGGGCCGGAAAAATCTTCGGTGTCAAGGTAGTCGGTGGCGTGGATTTTGTTACCGGGGTAGCGGATCGCCTTGACCACGAATTGCGGTACAATCCACTCAGGCTGCTCGGCAAACAACAGCACCCCGGCCAGATTCAGCCTGCCCTCATCGGTCGCCAGATTCATGTTTTGAAGCAGCCGGGTCAGTTCCTCGGGGGTATCGGGGTACTCCTGTTTGTAAACATCGCGCAGAAAATCACGGAAACGCAGCTTGTCCAGCTTATCAATGCCTGCCTTGGTGGGTAGCTCGTCGGCATGAAACTGGTTGGTAAACTGAAACAGGCGGCGCAGCTCTTCCTTGGAGTTTACCCGCCGCTTGTCAGCCCCGGCCTTGAGCCAGATCACGCCGTTCTTGTCAAAATAGGGTTTGTCGATCCCTTTCGGTACGGTCAGCACGATGACAATGCGGCCGTTTTCCATCGCCACGTTTTCGGTCTGCACCGCAAGCGGGCTGCGCACCAGATGGCTGGCTGCATTGCTGATGAGCTGATTGATGCGAGCCACGTCCTGCTCTGAAAGCCCCGGTGCTGAACCATCATCGGCCACACCGATAAAGATGGTGCCGCCATTGGTGTTGGCAAGAGCGGCCATCTCCGATGCCAGCGACTCGGCATTCTTCACATCCGCCTTGAACTGACGGGTGGAATCTTCACCGAGAGCGATGTGGGAGAGAAGTGATTGGAGTTTCATACCTGTCATGTTGCGCTCTTACGCCATTTCAACCACTTTTTTCACACAGGCGCCGATCCCCTCGCAGACCTCGGAGATACGTCCTGCCAGCATATAGGCCGGGGTGGTGACGATCTTGTTCTTTTCATCAACCACCACACCGGTGGCCGGGCAGTCCTGATGTATGGCGCCGGTCTTTTCGATCTCTGCAGCAGTACCGGCATCGGTGCCGATGGTCAGGGTTGGGGCAACCTCTTTCCCCAGGATGGAGGCGATCAGGGCTGGAGCGATGCAGATGGCGCCGATCGGCTTGCCTGCGGCATGCACCTCTTTGGTGAGCCGGGCCACCTCCGGGTTGACCGAGGCCCCGGCCCCTTTCTGGCCGAAGTCGCACAGGTTGAGGGCCGCACCAAAGCCGCCGGGAAAGACCAGGGCGTCGATCTCACCGACCGTGACCTGGGCAATATCCTTGATGTTGCCACGGGCGATCCGGGCCGCCTCCACCAGCACCTTGCG
>CAZYMK010000101.1:0-4064 GCA_964648885.1 uncultured Geobacter sp.
TACCGCCAGCCAAAGGCCACAGCCCGCACGTACCAGTCCACCAGAAATATCCCCCAGACGACATACAGTGACAGCTGCAGCACCGGCCCGGCAATCCAGGCCAGCAGTACCCGCACCCCCCACATGGTTACCAGCGTGACAATAAAGACGTAGAAGGTATCGCCGGCGCCACGCAGGGAGCCGGCATACACAAAGGAGAGCGCCAGCGGAATCTGGGCAAAGGCGACGATCCGTAAGAAAACCGCTCCCTGCCGGATCACCTCCGGGTCAGCGGTAAAGATTGCCACCAGATACTGCGGGATCAGCAGAAAAACCAGGGCCATGACCCCCATCACTACCAGAGCCAGCTTCATTGCCTCAACATGGCTCTGGTGGGCACGCAGATATTTTTTAGCCCCCAGCGACTGCCCCATCAGGGTGGCAGCGGCGATCCCCATGCCGGCGCCGGGCATGAAGGAGAGCGATTCAATCGCAAGCCCGATCTGGTGGGCGGCGTAGGCGGTGGTGCCGTAGGCGATGATCACGCTGGAGTAGACCAGCTGTCCCGACTGCTGGGCCACCCGTTCCAGGGCCACCGGCCAGCCCACCTGCCAGATCCTGCCAAACAACTCTCGATCCGGCAGGCTGATCCGCAGGTAACCTTTGCGAAACGCTTGCCAGAGCAGGTATGAGCAGCCGATGAACTCGGACAGGTTGATGGCGATGGCCGCCCCTTTGACCCCCAGGGCAGGCATACCCAGGGTACCGTAGATCAGCGGCCAGGCCAGCAGTACGTGCAGGATGTTGACCAGCAGGATCGCGGTCATCGGGGTGCGAGTATCACCGTACCCATGCATGATGGCAGAAAGGATGTTGACCCCGGTGGTCCAGACCAGCCAGAGAAAGACCAACCGGATATACTCGTCGGCCAGCAGCAGCACCTCCGGCGCAGCCCCCATCAGACGGACCAGCTCTCCACCGCCGTAGGCACCTGCCACTGATACCACGGCCGTCAGCCCCAGACAGAACAGCAGTGCGGTTCCGGCTGCCCGTTGGGCTTCTTCCGTGCGTCCTGCCCCGGTCCGGTGCGCAATTACCACGGTGGTGCCGGTGGCAAGCCCCCAGAAGATCGTCATGGTACAGTAGATCAAGAGCTGTCCCAGCCCGGTGGCTGCAATGGCAGATGCTCCCAGCCCGCCGGTCAGGAAGATATCGACAATGCCGACCAGTCGTTGAAAGAGCGAGGAGAGCAGTACCGGTAGCGACAGACGGAAGACCGTGCAGCGGATTGAGGCAGGTTTGTTATCCAGACAGGGGAATATGCGACGCAGCAGTGACGGCATGATGGTGGACTGTAGACCTCACAACAGCAGGCGTCAATATAAAGGGCGGGATCTATCCGAACATCAGCGGGTCATGGCTGCTGCCATCTCCTGCACCAGCTCTGCGGCCTCAAGCAGTACCGCGCGACCATGGGGCGTGTCCAGCCAGCGACCCCGTTCATCCTGATGCAGACAGGCGGTTGTTTCAGCTGTCAGGGTAGTTACTGGCCCCACCTGCAGTGCCAGGCTGCCGGCCTGCAGGTCCAGCACCACCAGCTGCTGCGGATTCGGCTCCGACTCTCCATCAAAATAGGCTGCCAGATCAACCACGCCCACCACCGTGCCGTGGGAGCGGGTTGCGCCCCGGCACCAGGCCGGAGCCAGAGGCACCGGCGACAGGGGCCGCAGCTCGGCAACCTCCGTAATCTGATCAAACGGCAGGGCATAGTGATGCTCCCCCACCGCCATCACCAGAAAACGGCGCACCTCACTCATACCGGTTCCACCAAATCAAGCGGTTCTTCCAGGTTAAAACGCCGCACCACCTGTTCCAGCTCATCTGCCAGTCGTGCCAGTTCCCCGGTGGATTGGGCCATCTCCTGCATGGCGGCCAGCTGCTCCTCTGTGGCGGCAAAGACCTCTTCAGTGACAGCAGCATTTTCGCCGGCCACCCGGGAAATCTCGTCAAAGGCCTGCACCATCTTGCCTGAACTCTCCATCTGCATCTGAGAAAGGTCGGCAATACTGTTGGCCCGTCGCTCGGTTTCTTGCACGCACTGCATGATGTCGCTGAAGGCATCGGCGGTGACATCCACATTCTTGCGCCCTTCGTTGATGCTGCGGGATCCCTCCAGCAGGCGCTGGTGCAGTTGGCGGCTTTCTTCCCGCAGCGACTCGATCAGCCCGTTGATCTCACCTGCAGAGAGCGAGCTGCTCTCGGCCAGCTTGCGTACCTCATCGGCTACCATGGCAAACCCCTTGCCGTATTCACCGGCCCGAACCGCTTCAATGGAGGCGTTTAAGGCCAGCAGATTGGTCTGCCGCGCCACCTCGCCGATAAACTCGGCGGCCTTGCCCACCCGTTGCAACCGCTGGTTAAACTGATCAAAACGGCTGCCCAGCTCCTCCATCTGGGTGAAGTAGCGTTTCATCAGTTCCAGGGTGCCGCCGGCCAGCTCTGACCCCCGCCGTGCAGTCAAGCTGGTATCCCGTGCAGAACGGGCGCTTTCGCGGGCCCGTGATGCCACCAACTCGATCGAGATGGCAGTTTCACGGATGAGTCGGGAGCTGTTTTCAACCTGTGCTGACTGCGATTCGGCTCCGCGTGAGATCTGCTCAACGGCCCGCGCCACCTCTTCAGTGGAACAACTGATCTCATAGGCGGTACCGTTGATTTCGCGGGCAGACAAGGTCAGCTTGCCTGAGCTGCTGCGGATATGCCCCACCAGCTCGCGCAGGTTCTGAACCATCAGGTTGATCGCCTCGGCCAGCTCATGGGTCTCATCCGGCATACGGCTGCCGGGCAGGCGGATATCGCGGGAAAGATCCCCCTGGCTCACCTCATGGGTAGAGGCGGTCAGCAGGCCGATGTTACGGGTAAAGCGACGGGAGAAAAACCAGCCCATCACCAGCCCGACCGTCAGCGCCGTTACGATGGTCAGCAGATAGGTCAATTCGGCTGGATAGCCCAGCCGTGATACCAGCGCCGGTGCAAAGGTAACCACCGCCACCACCACAACAAAGCCGAGTATGAACTTGTAGCCCAAGGGTACCCGCATCTGAATATCTCCTGTCTATCTGATTGCCAACCGGTTGAGCATCAGTATACCATCCTCTCGTAAAATTTCTGCCCGTGACGTACACTTTTTAAGAGGAGGCTGTCCATGAGAACCCTGCTGATCACCTTTTGCATCTGGCTTGTGCCGTTTGCTGCTGCGGCAGCGCCGTTTGCCGTGGCCAGGGGACCGGTACCGGTCTTCAATACCGCAGCCGCAGCCCGCGTGCAAGCGCTACTGAAGCCGGACCAGTGCGGACAGGTACGGGAGCTTGAATTTATTGCCCTGCCCGGTACTGTTTTCCGGATCATTGCCACCGATCCGTACGACCCGACCGTGGCAGAGGTAGCTAGCAGCGACTACCAGGCACCTCAAGGTACCCGGCTTTATCTGCCGACCGCGCTGCTTGAGATGACGCTGGATGAACCGCCACCACGGGTCCGTACCCTGCCTGCTGTTGCAGAGTTAGACCGGCAGTTGCGCAACGCTGTTGGTCTTCCCTATATCTGGGGCGGCAACTGGCGTGCCGGCGTCCGGTCCGGCAGCAGGCTGCTCTTTCAGGGGCTTGACTGCTCAGGGTTACTGTATGAGGTAACCAATGGCGCAACACCACGCAATACCGAGCAGCTAGTGCGATTCGGCAGGGCCGTGTCAATTCAGGGGAAAGGGTTGGAAGAGCTGCTGAAGGTGCTGCAGCCCCTTGACCTGCTGGTCTGGCAGGGGCATGTGATCATAGTGCTGGACCGGGTATCAGCCATTGAGAGCATTCTGGATTGTAAAAACAAGGGAGGAGGCGTACTGATCACGCCCCTCAGACAACGGCTGCAGCAGCTGATGCAGCAGCGTAAACCGGCTGACCACTGGCCCCAGGACACAAAAAAAGCGGCGCTGTTTGTGGTACGCCGCTGGCACCCGTCTATCCCTTGACCACTCCGACAGGCTCAGCGCGTGGCCTTGCCCCTGCCTTTTTCCGGCACCGGCAGCCCCA
>CAZYMK010000101.1:4164-9820 GCA_964648885.1 uncultured Geobacter sp.
CGACAGGCTCAGCGCGTGGCCTTGCCCCTGCCTTTTTCCGGCACCGGCAGCCCCAGCTTCTGCAGCACCAGCTGCATGTCGTGCCAGACATCCCAGTAATGCTGCTTCTGCTCTTTGTTGCGCAGCAGAAAGGCAGGATGAAAGGTGGGCATCAGCGGAATACCGTGCCAGAGGTGGAACTGCCCCCGCAGCCGCGAGATCGCTTCTTTGTTCTCCAGCAGGGTCTGGGCGGCAAAGGTGCCCAGGGCCACGATCACGTCCGGCTTGATCAGCTGCAGCTGCTGCTGCAGAAATGGTGCACAGGTGGTGATCTCATCGCGGTGGGGGTTCCGGTTGGCCGGTGGACGGCATTTAAGCACATTACAGATATAGACCTGCTCACGCTGCAACCCCATCGCCTCAACCAAACGGGTCAGGATCCCTCCGGCCTCACCCACAAACGGCTGCCCCTGGTGATCCTCGTCAGCTCCAGGCGCCTCACCCACAAACACCAGCCGGGCCTGCTGGTTCCCCTCTCCAAAGACCAGATTAGTACGGGAGGCTGACAGCCCGCAACGCCGACAGTCACCGATCAGCTCCCGCAACTCCGCCAGGCTCCGAAGAGGCGTCAGTGCCGGAGACACGTCAGCCCCTTGCCCCTTGCCCCTTGACCCTTGACCCTGTTCTTCCACCGGCAGGCCGTCAACACCGCTTTCAGTAAGCTCCGACAGGTATTCACGCACTGATGCGTACATAGATCTGACCGTTGTTCTCTGCATGCCGCGCCTCCCTTTACGATTACCGTCCCTGCCGTGCAGATAGATTTAGTTGCTTTTGACTGATCATGCAGTATGCTGGAGCCATGCTTGTTCTGCTCATGACCATCATCCTGCTGCTTGTTCTGCCTGACACCGGCCATGCTTGGGGTGGCGGCACCCATCTGATGCTGGGGCTTGATGTGCTGGCCCGCCTGCAGCAGCTCCCGCCTCAGCTGGCCCAGACCCTTGCCACCTGTGCCAATGACTTTCTCTACGGCTGTCTGGCAGCCGATATCATCATCGGCAAGAAGCATACTCACTATCTGTTGAACTGCCACCGCTGGCGGATCGGTCAGCGGCTGCTGCAGGCAGCCCAGGATGAACCGCAAAAAGCCTGCGCCTACGGCTATCTCTGCCATCTGGCGGCCGATGTGGTGGCCCACAATTACTACGTTCCGTACAAGATCATCCGTTCCTTCTCAACCATTGCGCTGCGCCATACCTACTGGGAACTGCGTTTTGAGTCGTTTATCGAGCCCTCGGTCTGGGAACGGGCACGGCAGGTCTGCAATGCAGGGCGCCACCATGACGATGCCCTGCTGCGTCGGGTCATGGCGCCGACCCTGTTCTCCTTTGGCACCAGTAAGCAGATCTTCAACTCCATTATGCTGCTTTCACGGCTGGAGCGGTGGCAGTTACTGATCAAGGCGCTTTCGCTCCGCTCGCAGCACCGTCTTACCATTCAGGATCGGGAGGAGTATCTGGGAGCAGCACGGGAGGCGGTCATGGACCTGATGATCCACGGCGAGGATTCATTCTGTCGGCTCTGTGATCCCACCGGTGAAAGCGCCCTTGAAGTGGCGGGAGAGATGCGGCGACACCTGCGCTTTCTCTATCAGGCCGGCAAGATTTCCCTTGAAGAAGGGATGGAACGGGTCGAGTTTATCAAACCGACCCTAAAACGTTCAATCCACCATCCTGAACTGCTGACTATTCTGCGTGAGGCCTGTCACGACCCGACCGCACCGTTTATCCTTTAACGGTTATCAACCCACGTATCCGGTCAAGAATCAGATCAGCCAGCTCATCCTTCAGCATCAGCTCCAGAGGTTCCACCGTACCGTCACGGTACAGCAGCCGGACAATATTGGTGGCTACATGAAAGCCGGCCCCAGGCTGGGTAACATCATTGGCCACCAGCAGATCAAGGTTCTTTGCTGCCAGCTTGGCAGCAGCGTTTGCCTGCAGATCGGACGTCTCCGCAGCAAATCCCACCAGAAACGGCCTGCCGGGTAACTGACCCAATTCGGCCAGTATGTCAGGATTCTTCTCCAGCCGGATGGTCAGTTCATCATCGTGCTTTTTCAGCTTGGTGCTGCTGCGTTGTGCCGGGCGGTAATCTGCCACGGCTGCTGCCTTGATCACGATACTGCATTCCCCGGCCCAGGCCATCACCGCCTCATGCATCTGCAGGGCTGAGACCACCTTGATCAGCTCAACGCCGCAGGGTGGCTCCAGACAGGTGGGGCCACTGACCAGAATCACCCGCGCCCCCCGGTGCAGTGCTGCCCGTGCCAGGGCATACCCCATCAGCCCTGAGGAGTGGTTGGTGATGTAGCGCACCGGGTCCAACTCTTCCCTGGTCGGTCCGGCCGTCACCAGCACGGTCTGACCGGCCAGATCCTTGGGTGCCAGCAGTCGGCAGGCCTCCTCAAAGATTCTGGCCGGATCGGCCAGGCGTCCGGCCCCTTCCCAGCCGCAGGCCAGGCTGCCATGTTCGGCGTCTACCAGGTGATAGCCATGCTGGCGCAGCCGGGTCTCGTTTTGCTGGTACAGACTGTTGCGGTACATGTTGACGTTCATGGCCGGTGCCAGCAGCACCGGCGCTGTGGTGGCCATAACCGTGGTGGTCAGCAGGTCATCGGCTATGCCCTGGGCGATCTTGCCGATGATATTGGCCGTGGCCGGGGCAATCAGAAACAGATCCGCACGATCAGCCAGGGAGATATGGCCGATCTCCTGTTCCTGGATCAGGTTGAACAGCTCCAGGTGGACCGGATTGTGGGACAGGGACTGAAAGGTCAGCGGCGTGACAAATTCGGTGGCTGCTCTGGTCATGATCACATGCACCGCAGCACCGGCCCTGGTCAGCATCCGCAGCAGCTCTACCGCCTTGTAGGCGGCAATGCCGCCGCAGACTCCCAGTACTACCGTCTTTCCGGTCAAGGTATGCATGGCAATCAATCCAGGTAGGGGTTGTGGCGCTTTTCGTGGCCGATGGTGGTGGCGGGGCCATGTCCCGGCCAGACCTGAACCTCGTCCGGCAGGCAGAACAGGCGCTCGGTTATGGACTGCACCAGCTGGGGATGGGAGCCACCCGGCAGATCAGTACGCCCCACCCCGTCCGCAAAGAGGGTGTCGCCGGACAGCAGCAGCTGCTGATCAGCCAGATACAGGCAGCAGCAGCCCGGGGTATGGCCGGGGGTATGGATCACCCTGATCTTGAGGCTGCCCCAGCAAAGTTCAACGCCATGTTCAAGAAACTGGTCCGGCTCAGGGGAGTTCTCACCCGGCAGGCCGTACATGGCGGCAACCTGGGCCACCCTGCCGAGCATGGCTGCATCGGCCTGATGAATCAGGAGTGGCGCCCCCGTGGCCATTTTAAGGGCGGCATTGCCACCCACATGATCAAAGTGACCGTGGGTATTTATAATTGCAGCTATGCGGTACCCACGCTGCGCGACCTGCGCCTGGATCCGCTCTGCCTCATCACCCGGATCCACCACCACCGCCTGTCCGGTTTCTTCACAGCCCAGGATGCAGCAATTTACCCCCAGGGCTCCTGTTACTACCGTATCAAAGGTCATCGCTACGTCACCTCAGTGTGATTACGGCTGCAGGCACTTGCTGCAGCCGTTATTTGGTGGTATGGTCAGCAGTATGGAGGAACAACCGATGACACGAATACCGGTAGTAGACCAGGAAGTATGCATCAGTTGCGGTCTGTGTATCAGCATCTGTCCGGCGGTATTCCGCTTCAACAACTCAGGCAGGTCAGAGTGCCACAACCCGACCGGCGCTTCAGAGCCTGAGATTCAGACTGCCATTGACGGCTGTCCGGTACAGGCCATCAGTTGGAACAACGTCACCCCGTAAACACCACCCCAGAGAAAAGGAGAACGCCCATGCAAAAGTATGTCTGTACCCTCTGTCAGTATGAGTATGATCCCGCCGCCGGTGATCCGGATCACGGTATCGCCCCCGGCACCGCCTTTGAAGACCTGCCGGATGACTGGTGCTGCCCGCTGTGCGGCGCTGGTAAGGATGTGTTTGAAGAAGCGTAATCACAAACCCTCCCCTGCCCTCCCTTGTCAGGGAGGGTGCAAAGCCCCCCTGACAAGGGGGGTTGGGGGGTTACGCTTTTAACTCCCCTTCCAAAACCGCCAGAAATTCCTCCAGCTGCGCCTGCTGCATGTCGCCCATATGGGCAATCCTGAAGGTCTTCCCCTTGATCGAGCCATAGCCATCGTCAAAGGCATACCCCCGCTCACCCAATCGTTTCTTGGTCGCGGCCAGGTCAACCCCACGGGTGTTGGCCACACTGGTCAAGGTTACTGACCGGGCACCTTCCGGTGCAAACAGCTCAAAGCCACGCTCCTGCACCCAGGCCCGGGTATGCTCGGCCATGGTACGATGCCGCGCCCAGCGGGTCTCCAGCCCTTCGGCAAAGAAGCGCTGCAGCTGGCAGTCAAGACCGTAGATCAACGAGATGCAGGGGGTAGACGGCGTGTTGTCCTTGTCGTCGTTAGCCACAAACTCCAGAAAATCAAAGTAGTAGCCGCGATGTTCAACGGTCCTGGCCCGCTCAATCGCCTTTTCGCTGGCCGAGAACACCGCCAGGCCCGGCGGCAGGGCAAAGGCCTTCTGCACCCCGAAGATGCAGCAGTCGATTCCCAATCCATCAACCGCAATCGGCATGGCGCTCATGGAGGAGACCGTGTCCACAATAAAGACCACCTCAGGGTAGTTCTTCACCACCTCGGCGATTTCTTCCAGCGGCGACAGCACCCCGGTGGAGGTCTCGTTGTGAATCAAGGTGATACTGTCATAGTTGCCGGTTGCCAGGGTCTCTTCAACCAGCTCCGCCGTGATCGGCTGCCCCCAGGCAACCTTGATCCCGTCGGCCTCTTTGCCGCAGCGCCGGGTAACCTCATGCCACTTGTCTGAAAAGGCACCGTTACAGAAGTTGGCGCACCGCCCTTTAACCAGGTTGCGTACTGCACCCTCCATGGCGCCAAAGGCACTGGAGGTGGACAGGAACACCCGCTGCTCCGTCTGCATCACCCGCTTCAGGTTTGTGGTCACCCGCCCGTGCAGCTCGGCATACTCTTTCATACGATGGCCGATCATCGGCTGCGCCATCGCCGCAAAGACCTCCGGTGCCACATCCACCGGACCGGGGATAAATAATTTCTTCGTCATGCAGCAGTCTCCAAATAGACTATTAAAAACAGGTTGTTTGGCTATAGCAGAGCAACCCACCAAAGTCAAGGCAACCCAATGCAACATCAGCGCAACTTATTATGCAACAGATGCAACTACCCACAATCCTGTTGCTTTTCTGATTTCAGCATGCTAATAGGTCAAAAAATGCAACATCGCCTGGCTGCATGCGGCCAGCTCATTTCTGCATCAACCGAACGTACAAAGGGGAAACAGCGCATGGCACACCACCACACCACTCCAACTCTCAATGAGTTGGTCAGCGGCGTTGCTGACCGGCTCAAGACAGCGGGAACCGGCTTCTACCTGATGGTCTTTGTCTCTCTCTGTATGGTGCTTGTAGCGACCGGCCTGGGATTGATGACTATGTTCAAGGGTCATGAAGCCTATTACAATGTCTATCGTGAGGTGCCCTG
>CAZYMK010000102.1:0-4286 GCA_964648885.1 uncultured Geobacter sp.
TCAAGAGTACCCAGCTTACGGGTCAAACGGTCTTTGGAAACCGTCAGTATCTGCTCAGCTTTAATATAGGAACTTTCAGTCAGGCCGTTTTGTTTAGATGGCTGCACCTCAATATGAAACGGCACCGGTTTCCCTTTTGTGCTGACAGCCAGAACAATGGTATTGGGATAACGGGGGTTGGTATTGGCAGCATCGGTCTGCAGCACCAGCGCCGGACGCAGGCCTGCCTGCTCGGAACCACGGGCAGGAGACCAGTCAAGCAGCCAAAGCTCGCCACGTTTGGGCTGTTTAGTCATGGTCGCTCGCTACCTCCTGCTGGGCATGCAGGGCAAAGGTAACATCACTTTCCTCACCATCCTGCCCTACTTGAGAAAAGGCCTCATACAGCTTTTTTTGTTCTTCTCGCTTCAAAACATCATCCAATGCGCTTTGAACAAAAGCAGTGAATGATGTCTTATGGGCAGCTGCAGCCTGTTTTGCCCGGCTGTACAAGCTTTCCTCAAGACGCAAGGTTAGCGCAACAGACTTCATATACCACCTCCTGATATCTACTGCTGACACCACAACATACTACCAACACCAGCCGATCTGCTCAACTCAAATCTGCGTTACCCCTGATCACATCATGATACTGTTCACAGAACCGCTCACCGCTGAACCGGTTCTCTGCATACTGCCGGGCTGCAGCAGATAACCGCTGAAACAGGGCACGGTCTGCTGCTAGCACCTTCACCGCCTGCAGTAACGCCTCGACCACCGCATTGTCATCCTGCGCAGGCAGCAGCCAGCCGTTCTCCTGATGCCTGATATGTTCCGGTATGCCACCCACTGCGGTGCAGACCGGCACACAGCCCTGGGCCATACCCTCCATAACAGTCAAAGGGAATCCTTCACGACTGGAGGTGATCAGCAGCAGGTCAGCCTGACGGTACAGTTCAGCCAGTTGTTCGCTGTCGCTGATGAGACCAGTAAGACGACAGCAGGCGCGATCTTCAGCAGCAACCGCATCATCCAGATCACCCGCCAGAGTAACCTCCACTGCCAGCCCCTGCTCAGTACAGATCCTCGCAGCACGGCCAATCAGCTGCACCCGCTTTTCTGCCCCGCCCCTGCCCACATACAGCAGGCGCAGCACGCCGTCTGCAGCCGGTTTATTCACTGTCTGCGGTATCTCAACCTGATTGGGGATGACCATAATCCGCTGATCAAGTCTTGGGTCAACACCTTGCGTACGATACCAGGTCAGCAGCTCATCCCGCACCGCCTGGCTGATCACTACTCGCTGCTGCAACCGCTCCAGCACCGGCAGGGCATACTGTTCAGCACCACCGCCCAGGGCATGCAGCAGGTCAGTTGCCCGGACATGATCCGGCAGATGGGGCAGCAGCAGGTAGTAGTACAGACTGTTGCAGCCAAAGAGCCGGGCGTTGGGATGTTTACCGATCAGACCGGCCAGGATTCCGGTACTCAGAGGATAGGTGTATTTGAGCAGCCATCCAAGGTCAATACAGCGACCCGCCTGTTCAAACTGCCGGTAAAACCCGCTGTCCGCAGAACGCTTGGCAAAAAAGACCCACGGCTGCTGTTCCTTGAAGCAGCTGACAATCTGGCTGTGCACCTTCTCGGCTCCACCGGTGTGGTAGAACGGAAAAAAGAAAAACAGGCCGGATGGATTATAATACGGCAGAAGACGACCGATCAGGCGGCCCAGACAGACGACAAACCGCACTATCGGACCACCACCCTGCCCCGTTGGAAAGCTGCTGCTACCTGACACGGTTTAACGCTCCTTGAATAACAGCAACCATCTCGCGGCACAGGCGATCCGGATCAAACTCAAGCTGGATACGCTGCTGCATGCACAGCCCCAACTGCTGGCGAAGAGCATCACGGGCAGCAAGCTCCAGGATGGCAGCTGCAAAAGCAGCAGCATCACCCGGTAACACCAGCCAGTCAAGGCCGTCAGGACCAACAGTATCGCGGATACCGGGAATATCACTGGCGACAACCGGCAACCCTGCCTGCATGGCCTCTAATACGGCATTCGGATAACATTCACTGAAAGAACTGAACACGCAGAGGTCTGAAGCCTCCAGAAGCCCGAAAACGTCTTCGGTGTACCCATACACCGCTATGGTGTCGTCAAGTTCCAACTTTTGGATCAGTGACCGCACGCTTCCGGCAGTATCTCCAGGCCTTCCGGCCAGCACTAACAGCGGCTGCTGGTGTCCTTTTGCACTAAAATGATCTACAACACAACGCCAGGCCCGGATCAGGGTAGCGTGATCCTTGAAGCTGGTAAGGTTGGCCGGCATGACCGCAATAAAACGATTATTGCCTGCTGCTAATCGCTCGCGCCAGTTGTCACGCGTCATCAGCGATTTCCCCGGAGTTACGCCGTTTTTAACAAATCTGATGCGGGATGCATCCAGATGAAATCTGTGTATCAACAGCTCTGCGGCAGCACGGGAATTTACAACAAACTGCGGTGTCAGACGAATTGCAGCTGCATGCAGCAAAGAGCGGTTCAACAGCAACCCCTCATCCGCCTGATTCCAGATCATGGTTTCACTTCCCACAAGGCGCCACAAGAGCCCGCAGGCAACATTAGGCACTCGTGTGTAGGGAATCAGGATATCAGGGGCTGCCGCACGCAGCCTGTACAGCAATCTGACCAGATGCGGCAGGCGGCGACGCAGCCCCCAATGCAGCGGAACTGCCTGCCAGGGGATTGCACATTTTTCACAGCAGTCTGCCACTGGTCCCCGATCAGGCCCAAGGCCCCATACCTCAACCAACGCCCCTTGCTGCTCCTTAAGATAGCGTGCCAGCAGCAGCCCCTGCCGCTCGGCCCCTCCCATCTGGAGATCTCCAAACAGGATCACAATCCGTTTTCCACACAATGGTTGCATCTGCTCCCTCACCACCACTTGGGAAACACCAGGGCACGCAGGATCATGGCAGCAATCGGCCGCAGCCGATGATGGCTGTAACAGGAGCCATGGGCAGCCACCCAGTAGGACAGACAGGTGGCAATCGCCGCCCCCAACGCCCCGTAACGGGGAATCAGCAGCAGATTAAGCAGCACATTGGCCGCTGCCCCCAGGCTGGTGGCCCAGAGCAGTGATCTGCCCCAGTCCAGTGCAATAAAATGGCTGTTGCGCACCACACTCAGGTTGGCAAACAGGCCGGCCCAGATCAGTACTGACAACAGAGGGGCTGCGGCCTGATAAGCGCTGCCGAACAGCAACTGCACCAGCCAGGGTGCAAGAAAGGTAACCGGCAGGGCCACAGCATACCCTAAAAAAGCCAGCAGGTTATAAAGCTGCTGCAACCTTTGATCAAACAGTTCTGGATCGGAACTGCGCAGTGATACCAGACCGGGAAAAACGGATGAGACAATGGCAGTTGGTACAAAATACCAGACCTCGGATATTCTGACCGCAGCCGCATAAAGTCCCACTTCGGTCTGCGTGGCCAGAGCCCCCAGCATCACCTGATCAACGCGCAGATAGACCATCAGCACCACTCCGGACAGCACCATAGGCACCGAGCCGGTCAACAGACGACGGAACCAGCTGTTCTCCCAGCGCCAGGTGACTATGCCTGCCTTGCTGTAGCGGGCGTGGACCAGCACCAGCAGTACCGCCGCCACCAGCGCTTCAACCGCAGTGGCCGCAGCAATGGCTGCAAGTGATGCTCCAGTTATCACCAACAGCACCTTGAATCCCGATGAGATCATAAAGGCGGCTGAACGGCAGATTACGGAATAGCGTGAAAGCACCCGGGACTGAAACCACAGATCAGTGACCTCAACAGCCTGCACCAGTAGCGAACTGCCCAGCAGGGCCACCAGAAGTAAAGCAACCTGGTCATCCGGACGCAGCACCAGCATTACCGCAAGAGCCAGCAGATAGGCCAGCAGCCCGGCAGCAGCCCTGATCAGACAGGTGGTGCCCAGGATGGCCTGCTCTGCCTCGGGATGCTTCACCAGGTCACGCACCACAATCGACTCAAGCCCGAACAGGGCAATAGCGGAGAACAGCATCACATACGAACCGGCAAAGCTTAAGCTGCCGTAACCTTCCGGGCCAAGGTAGCGGGCCACCCAGACCCCCACCAGCAGACCCAGCCCCATCCTGATCAGCCGGTCGCTGATCAGCCAGACGCTGTTGCCAAAGCTGGGAGCGGCAACTGTTTTTTGGAGATGAAGGCGATAGGTGGCGGGCAGTAATCTGGAGAGTGAAAAAAAAGACATCGCAGGAAAACGACGCTAACTGACAGCA
>CAZYMK010000102.1:4386-9781 GCA_964648885.1 uncultured Geobacter sp.
GGTGCGTCAGGATAGGTCAGAAGATCACCATACTGATCATCAGGCAGGTTCATCAGAAAAACAGAGGCATCGGCCAGGTCATCCACATGCATGAATTCCCGTAACGGCGTACCGGTACCCCAGACGGTAACTGATGGAGTACCGGTCTGTTTCGCTTCATGAAACTTGCGCAGCAGGGCCGGCAGAACGTGGGAACCGGTCAAGTCAAAATTATCACCGGGACCATAGAGGTTATTGGGCATGGCTGCCAGAAAGCGGGTACCGTATTGCTGATTATAGGAGCGGCACTGGTAGATACCGGCAATCTTGGCAACGGCATAGGCATCATTGGTTGGCTCCAGTGGTGAGGTGAGCAGATCTGATTCGCGGATCGGCTGCGGGGCACATTTGGGATAGATGCAGGTGCTGCCCAGAAACAGCAGCCGTTTGACCCCATGCTTCCACGCCTCATGGATGACATTGGTCTGGATCATCAGATTGTCATAGATGAATTCTGCCTTACGGGTGCTGTTGGCGATGATCCCGCCCACCCGTGCTGCTGCCAGAAAGACATACTCTGGTTGCTCTTGCTCGAAAAAGGCAGTCACTGCCGCCTGATTCCGCAGATCAAGCTCCGCTGAGGTCCGGCAGAGCAGAGGTGAGAAGCCTGCCTGTTCCAACCTTCTGACAAGAGCAGTGCCCACCATTCCCCGATGGCCAGCTACAAAAATTTTTGCCTCATGCTGCATCTGAATCCTCCACAAAAACGGACGGCACAATAATGGCCTCGGGGGATACCCCAAGCTCAAGCAATGACCGTTGCAACAGCACAGCCCTGGCAGGGGAACTGATCAGAACCCGATGGACCCCCCCCAGCAGCCCATGGACCAGCGACACGACATCACGCCCCATGAAGCGCACGCCAAAACCGGCCGTATCCATCACCGCCCCAACCTCAATACCGGCTTCCTTGACTGCCTGCCAGGCCAGAATGCTGCCGGGATCAACACCACACAGGTCAATCCGTTCAATACCTTCGTCAAGCAGCCGCAGGCACACCTGACGATACGCATCCAGCACCGGCGGTATCAGGGCATGCAGATAGCGGCTCTGCAGCAGGGCCAGACGTTTAAGCTCGCCGGTTCCCCTGGAGGTTATCCGGTAGCTGCAGCGGTTACCAGGCAGCTCCTTGACGCTGACCCACCCCCGTGCGGTTGCAACCTTCAGGTAGTTGTTGACCATCCCCAGGGCACCGGCCAGACGTCGGGCAAGTTCACGCTGCGAACCGACAGCCCCCCGTTCCAGCTCACACAAAAGACGGAAGAGGATGTAGTCATCAAGTATCGGCTGATCTGAGGTGTTCACGGCTTGGACCGTACTCCATACCTGTTTATTTTTCAACCGCCAGCAGCCGCTCATAGACCGCCAGCAGCCGCTGCACCTGCGCATCCCAGCTGAACAGCGCCGTCACCCGATCCCGCAGCCTGCGACCACGCAGGCGTAACTGCGGACGGTCAGCCAGGGCATCCGACAGGCACCGGGCAAGTTCATCAACACTGCCCAAAGCGGCATAGATACCGTCATCCCCCAGCAGCTCCCGATTAACCGGCGTATCAAAGGCCACCACCGGCAGCCCGCAGGCCATGTAGTTGAGCAGCTTGCCGTTTGCCTCAGTGGCAGAAACCTTGGGCGAAACCGCCAGGTCGCCCGCCGAAAGCAGCAATGGCGCATTGGCATAGCTGACCCGACCGGTAAAAGTGACAAAACTGCTGATGTTCAGCTTTTCCGCAAGGTCACGGCAGGCCTGTTCCGGATAGCCCATCAGCAGCAGGTGGAAGTTCCTGCCCTGCCGGATCAGCAGCCGGGCGGCCTGCAGCAACAGATCAACCCCCTGGTAGCTATTGAATAATCCCAGGTAGACAATCACCGGCACCTGTTCATCCAGCCCCAGCCGCTGGCGGGCCTCCCGCTGGGGAGCATGCCGGAACTGCTCCGGATCAACACCATCAGCCAGCACACGTACCCGCTGAGGCGGGTGGTGCCAGCAGGTAACCAGCTCATCCCGCCCCGGCGTCGAGCTGGTAATGATCTGATCAGCCAGCCGGTTGATCCCGCCCTCTACCTTTTTGAAAAACCGGTGTAACCATGAATTTGTTTTGAAAAAGCCATGGTTCAGGGATTCGCCGGACAGGCTGCCCTGATAATCGAACAACAGCGGTATGCCGCGCAGCCGGGCAACCACCCACCCCACCAGCACCCCTTCATGCAGATGGGCATGGATCAGATCCGGCTGCACCTGCCGGCTGACCCGCAGGGCAGTACAGAGCAGCAGCAGATCCAGATAGAGCTTATGCCAGGAAGGACCGGCCTCCTGCTTGGTGTACCAGGGAATCCGTATTGTCCGCTCAACCGGCACCGGTTCCAGGTCGCGCCCCAGATGGTAGGTCACGATCCGCACCTGATGCCCCCTGGCCATCAACGCCCGGGCCTCTTCAAAAATCCTGACATGGCAGCCCCGGTCAGAAAAATAGGGGGTGGGGGCGATCATCAGAATCTTTAAAGGGGCAAGGGGCAAGGGGCAAGGGGCAAGGGTAGTAAAACTATCCTCAGCCTTGACCCTTGATCCCTGACCCTTGACCCTGATTTCTTGACCCTCGCTACTCAGGCTCATTGATCCGTTCCCGCACCGAGTAGATCGGCTTGCCCTGGGATTCATAGTAGGTGCGGGCATTCAGTTCACCCAGCAGCCCCAGCGTAATAAACTGCACCCCCATGAACAGCAGAAAGGCGGTCAGGACCAGGAGCGGGTTGCGGTTCATGCTGGTATCGGCAAACAGCTTCATATAGACCATGGCAGCACCGGTACCGCACCCCAGCAGCATAGAGTAGATCCCCCACTTGCCGAACAGCTGGATCGGCTTGGTGGCATAGGAGAGCAGAAATTTAACGGTCAGCAGATCCAGCACCACCCGCACCGTGCGGGAAATACCGTATTTGCTGGTACCGTGCAGACGGGGATGGTGGCGCACCGGCAGTTCCGTTACCCTTGCGCCGATCCGTGAGGCCAGTGCCGGTACAAAACGGTGCATCTCGCCATACAGACCGATCCCCTCCAGCACCTCTCTGCGGTAGGCCTTGAGGGTACAGCCGTAATCATGCAGGTGTACATCGGTAAAACGCGAGATCAGGCCGTTGGCGATCATGGAGGGCAGTTTCCGGTTGATAAAGGTGTCTTGCCGCTCCTTGCGCCAGCCGGAGACCACATCATAGCCCTCACTGATCTTGGCCAGCAGCAGCGGAATATCAGCCGGGTCGTTCTGCAGATCACCGTCCATCGGCACAATCACCTCACCACGGGCCGCTTCAAAACCGGCTGCCATAGCCGCAGTCTGGCCAAAGTTGCGACGAAAACGGATCACCCGCAGACGTGGATCTTCAGAGGCAAGCTCCTTCAATAGCTGAAACGAAGTATCGCCGGAGCCGTCATCCACACAGATGATCTCATAGCGCAGGCCGGTCGGATCAAGGGCAGCGGTAATGGCGGCGTAGAGCGGCTTGATATTGTCTTCTTCAAAATAGATCGGGATAACAACACTCAGGTCCATCCAGCAACTCCGTAGGGGTTCAGCAAATAAGGCGGCGTATGGTCACCGGCGGATGGTTATAGCATGAATGCTGCTTGAGGGGGAGCAGAAAGCCGACCAGAAGACCCAGGCCATTGGCACTATGCAGCAGGGGAAACAGAAACGGCAACAGCAGCAAAAAGGCAGGGGTGCGATAGCGCAGGGCAGCACGCAGACTACAGAGAAGGTCAGCCAACAGATAAAGAGCCAACGGCGCAAACCAGAGCAGATGAGAGACAACCGGCAGGGTCAACAGGTAGAGCAAAAACACGAGCGGCACAAACGGCATCAGCCCGCTGAATCCGGCAATACGGGTCTGCTCTGCCCTGCCCCGGCCATAGCGGAACAACTGCCTGATAAAGGCGGTCAGGGTCGGACGCTGGCTACGGTAGACCGCCAGCTGCGGGTCGTGCAACAGGACACCGCCTGTTGAGCGCAACCGATCCAGCAGCTCATTCTCCTCATTGGGGTACAGCCGCTCGTCCAGCCCGCCGCTTGCCAGAAAGGCGTCCCTCCTGAAGGCCAGGTTACAGAGAATCAGCTCCCGTTCCGTGGTCTGGCGCACCTCACCAACCGCCTGATACCGGTTCCGCACCCCTCCCGCACCCAGGAAAGAAGCAAAGACCGCCCCAAAGGCGCGCTGCAACAGCGAGTCGGTCAGCGGTGTCAGCGATGGTCCGCCAACAGCCACCACCTGCGGGTCACTGAACCGTTGTGCCAGACGTTCAAGGGCATCCGCTGCCACCAGCGCATCATCATCCAGAAAATAGACGATCTCCCCTCGCGCCTGCTGCACCGCCAGATTGCGCTGCCTGCTGGGACAAGTCCCTTCTGCAATCAGCAGTTCATACCGGTCAGCAGACCAGCCAAAACCGGCAATACGGGCGGCCGCCTGCGGCTCAAGGCCCGGCTTGATCGGTATGATGAGGGAGATGAGAGTCATAACAGACGATTCATCTGATTAAGCCGCATTGCAATCTGTCTGCGTAACCTGGCAAACGGTCGGGCAGACGTCCCTGTTCAAAGCTGAAGCTTTTCTGTGAAATCGGAAGATGGAGGGAGCAAGCTCAAGACCGTCAGCAATCCAGGCAGGATCATACTCAAACAGCACCTGGCTGTCCGTAGCAGCAATAATAACCACCGGATGCCTGCTCAGTCCAGTATTAAACAGCACCTGTATCTCTTTAAAACTCATCCCTTTTTCCTTGCCCGCTGGCGGGGTTTGGGGGCGTGCAACTTCCGGAGCTCTGCTATGGTTTGCCCTTCTTCAGGTATAAACGCAGCAAGCAGATGATCCAGCATCCCCAGTGCGGCAAAGATCCGAACCAGCGTATCAGTTGAACAAACTCCCCGCTTCTCAACCCTTGAGAGCGTAGCAGTACCCACACCGGAGCGCAGGGCAAGCTCTTCAAGGGTTATGTTTGCATTCAACCTGGTGGTTTTAATAAAATGCGCAATTGCTTGAAGAGTATCAGAAGGGGTGGTGAGTTGCATTGCTTGCCTTTTGATCATAATTAATAAGTAAACTGCTAAACAAGAAACAACATATCAGTTATGATCAATTATTACAAGCAGTCAGGCCGCTGGATACTTTTCAGACAACGTCCAGGCAGTAACCCGCATCATTCCAGTGTCATACCCTTTCAGTAGCACCGCAGCTATTGTTAGGGGCTGCAAATGAATAACATGGTCAAAATTGCGCTCAGATTTAGGTCAGATTTGGTGGAACTGATTGAAACAAACCGCAGGCGTAGCAGGGCTACGCTGAGGATTTGGTGATTGAAGTTCTGGCA
>CAZYMK010000103.1:0-9747 GCA_964648885.1 uncultured Geobacter sp.
GGCCGCTGCTCTCCACCTCCGGCAACCTGATCCCCCGCTACCTGCTCTGGGATAACGGCGTGCCGCTGCAGAGTCTCAAGTCGTTTACCAACCTGCAGCACCACGATGCCGTGGCAAAGGCGATCCTCAAAGGGCAGTATGATGCCGGGGCGGTCAAGGATATCGTTGCCGAGAAGTACCTGTCCCACGGCCTGCGGGTGCTGGCCTGGTCGGCACCGATTCCCTCCGTCCCGTTGGTGGTGCGCAAGGAAACACCGCCGGAAGTTGTCAATGCGATCACCACAGCGCTTCTGAAGCTGGATCACACAAACCAGGCACACAAGCGTCTGATGCAGACTTGGGATGATGAGTTCAGCTACGGTTTTGCACCGGCCCGTCAGGAAGATTACCGCCGTATCTTCCGTATGATACGGGAGATCCCTCAAGGCTGCGGGATCGGGTGTCACCGGTGAAGATCCCCCGCTTCATTAGCATCAAGCTGCAGTTCGTCCTGATCGCCATGCTGCTGGTGGCAGCTTCATCGGCCCTGTGGGGCTGGTGGACCTGGCACAACGAACGGGACCTGCTCTACAGCAGCATGGAGCGGGAGGGGGAGCAGATGGTTACCTCACTGGCCTCGCCGATCATCAACGCCCTACTGTATGAAGAGATGGGGGTGATTGAGGAGGGGGGGCTGCTGGACAACTTTATCGAGGAGATTGTCAACAACCCCGGCCTGATCATTACCTATGCCTTTGTGGCTGACCACACCGGTAAGGTGCTGGCCCATAACCGGTATGACGAATACGGCAAGGTCTATACCGACCGGCTGACCGTGGAGGCACTTTCCCGTACAGCACTTCTCTCCCGTCTGACATCGCTGGCCAAAGGGGAGACGCCGGTGTTCGAGATCGCCATGCCACTCAGGATTCACGGCAAGCGTTGGGGGGTGTTGCAGGTGGGGATCTCCACCGAACCGCTTCAGGAAGAGTTGCGCCGCCTGACCCGCCGGATCGTGAGCACCTCGTCGGCCTTTTTTCTGCTGGGGGTGCTGGCCTCCTACCTGATCGGCCGCAGTATGTCCCGGCCCTTGGAACGGCTCTCAGCCGTGATGTCATCGGTTTCAACTGAAAATCTGACTGTGCCGATGCCACCCAGCCGCCCGGACGAGATCGGACAGTTGCAAGAGAGTTTTACGGCAATGCTGCAACGTCTGCGGCAAAGCGAGGCCGAGCGGGAGACCGCTGTGGCACAGCTGGTCCAGAGTGAAAAACTGGCCTCCCTGGGTAAGCTGGTGGCCGGTGTGGCCCATGAAGTCAACAACCCGCTGGGTGCCATCAATACCTGTATCTTCAACATTGAACAGCAGAGCGGCAGTCAGGCCCGCAGCCTTGAGCTGATCAAGCTGGGGGTACAGCGTATTGAACGAATTGTGCGGCAGCTGAACGATTTTTGCCGTACCGCCTCGCTGGAACTGCTGCCGATTGAGAGTGACCGTTTCTTCAGCGAATCGGTTGAATTTGGCAGCCTGGCGCTGAAACGTCACCAGATACGCCTGATAGCTGAAGACCGTTGCCAGCCACCGCTGGAACTGCTGCTGGACCGGGGCAAGATCCAGCAGGTGCTGCTCAATCTGCTGAACAATGCTGCCGATGCCTCATCGCCTGAGGGTGAGATACGACTCACCGCCTTGACGGCTGACGGCTGGTACCGGCTTGAGGTGGCGGATCAAGGGGAAGGTATCCCGGAGCCTATACAGCAGACGATTTTTGACCTGTTTTACACCACCAAGCCTGCCGGTGAGGGGACCGGCGTCGGCTTGGCCATCTGCAAGAGCATCGTAGAACTGCACGGTGGCACCATCAGCGTGGTCAGCCGACCGGGCGATACCCGCTTTACGGTCAGCCTGCCATTACAACGTATGGAGAACAAAAATGCACAACTTCAGACTGTTGCTGGTTGAAGACGACCCGCTCCTGGGGGAGGCGCTGGAGATTGCGCTGTCCGGTAAAGGCTTCTATGTCCGATTAGCCTGTTCAGGGGCCGAGGCGCTGGAATGCGCCAGTGGTGAATCCTTTGATCTGGTGTTGCAGGATGTCCGCCTGCCGGACCTGGACGGCCTCGATCTGCTGCAAGAGCTGCTGCAGATGCAGCCCCATCTGCACGCCCTGGTCATGACCGGTCAGGCCACGGTGGATATGGCGGTCAAAGCGATGCAGCTGGGGGCCTTTGATTTTCTAAACAAGCCGTTTTCCGTGGATATGCTGCTGCTGAAACTTGAGCGGGTGCTGGAGTACCGTGGCCTTGAAAAACAGCTGGCTGACCTGGGGCAGGCAGCTGTTGGCGGTCTGCCCAGTTTTATTACCCGCTCACCGGCCATGCGCTCGGTCCTGGATACCATTACCGTGGTGGCAGCCAGTGACATACCGCTGCTGCTGCAGGGAGAGACCGGTACCGGCAAAAAGCTGCTGGCCGAGACCGTCCACGCCATGAGTCCGCGTAAAGACAAGCCGCTGATCCGGGTCAACTGCGCCGCCATACCGGCCCAGTTGCTGGAGGCCGAACTGGTTGGCGTTGAAAAAGGGGGACTGCCCGGGGTGGAGCGGAGCAAGATCGGCCTGCTGGAGGCTGCCCAGGGCGGCACCCTGCTGCTAGAGTCGCTGCCTGATCTGCCGCTGTCCATCCAGCCGCTGTTGGCCCGTGTACTGGAAGAGCAGGCCGTCGTACGGATCGGCGGCACCGTGCCGCGTCCCCTGGATATCCGCCTGCTCTGCTCCACCACCAAAGACCTGAAGCAGTTGACCCAGCAGGAGCTGTTCCGTAAAGAGCTGTTCTACCGGGTTAACGTCGTTACCCTGCAGATTCCTCCGCTGCGCGAACGGCATGAGGATATACCGCTCTTGGCCGCCTATTTTGTGGAGCGGTTTGCTGCTGACCCGACCCGGCGGATCAGGCTTTCACCGCGCCTGATCGACAGCCTGCTGCTGCGCTCCTGGAACGGAAACGTGACCGAGCTCGCCAACCTGATCGAACAGCTGACCCTGCTCTACCCTGGCCAGCGGATACGGGAGCAGCAACTGGCCACCTTAAGCGATACCCCGGCTCACTTCGGCATGCAGTTTGAGAAAATCACGGTCGGTCTGCCGCTGCGGGAGGCGGTTGCAGAGTTTGAGCGGCGGTATATCCTGAAGGTGCTGGACAGCCTGGGGGGGCAGAAGGGAAAGGCCGCCGAAGTGCTGGGGATCTCCCGCAAGGTGTTGTGGGAAAAACTGAAACGGGGGGCAGGGGATGCCACCCAGGAAAAACCGGACGATGTTACGCTGTCGTAACTAATTCCGACATGACTGGTCTGCTGGGTCTGTCGCTGGTTTTCAAGCAGTATCAGCTGGTTGTTGCGTGTATGAAAACATTCTCATCGTTCTAGTCTGACCTGCAATCGGCAGCGTGTCCGCCCGACGTAACACAAAAATAATCAATAATTTTAATATGTTGACATTTTAAAAAGGCGTGCTAGACTCAGCAGTATCATGGTTTAATGAGAGTATCAGCTCGCTATCTGATTTGCAGCTTCACCAGCTGCGCAGTTCTGTACCACCCACGAAAGGAGGAAACAGTATGGAGATTAATCGCAGAGACTTTCTGAAGGTTACGGCAGCAGCCGGTGCTGTGGCAACCGTCGGGCTGCCCAAGCTGAACGCCTTTGCAGCCCATCACGCTGCAAAGGGGGTTGAGGCATCTGCAGGCAAGTGGATGGCCTCTACCTGTCAGGGCTGTACCACCTGGTGCCCGATTGAGATTTACGTGCAGGACGGCCGGGCCGTTAAGGTACGGGGCAACCAGCTTTCCAAGGCCAATGCCGGCTATGTCTGCCCCCGTGGTCATCTGCTCATTCAGCAGACCTACGATCCAGACCGGATCAAGGTGCCGATGAAGCGGACCAACCCCCAGAAAGGGCGCGGCATTGACCCCAAGTTTGTGCCTATCTCTTGGGATGAGGCAGTGGATACCATTGCAGACAAGATCATGGAGCTGCGCAAGAACAACGAAACCCACAAGTACCTGCTGATGCGCGGTCGTTACTCAGACCACAACACCATCCTGTATGACAACCTGACCAAGATGATCGGTTCACCCAACAACATCTCCCACAGCGCCATCTGTGCTGAGGTGGAGAAGATGGGCTCCTTCTACACGGAAGGATTCTGGGGCTACCGTGACTATGATCTGGACAAGATGAAGTACCTGATTGTCTGGTCCTGCGACCCGATCTCATCAAACCGCCAGATCCCCAACGCCATCACCAAGTTCAACCGCCTGCTGGACGAAGGCACGGTGGTGGCCATTGACCCGCGCATGAGCAACACCGCTGCCAAGGCCCACCATTGGTTGCCGATCAAGCCTTCTGAAGACGGCGCCCTGGCTTGCGCCATGGCCCATGTCATTTTGACCCAGGGACTCTGGAGCAAAGAGTTCTGCGGTGATTTCAAGGATGGTAAGAACCTGTTCAAAGCTGGCGTCACCGTTGACGAGGCAGCATTTACCGAGAAGCATACCAACGGCCTGATCAAGTGGTGGAACCTGGCCCTGAAGGATGCCACCCCTGCCTGGGCTGCCAAGTTGACCGATATTGATGCCAAGACTATTGTGCAGGTTGCCACCGGCTTTGCCAAGGCAGCCCCCCACTGTGCGGTCTGGTACGGACCCAACATGCAGCCCCGTGGCACCTACGCTGTTATGGCCATGCATGCCTTGAACGGCCTGGTTGGCGCCACTGACAGTGAAGGCGGCCTGAACGCCGGCATGGGCGCTCCATCCAGCAGCTATCCCAAGTTTGATGCCTTCCAGGACGACATAGCCAAGGCTGGCGTAAAGAACAAGAAAATCGACCAGCGCGGCTACCTGAAGTTCCCGGCCATGGCCAGTGGCAAACCGGGCAGCGGTGTGGTTACCAACAACGTACCCAACGGCATCCTGGCCAAAGACCCCTATGACATCAAAGTGGCAATTGGTTACTTCTGTAACTTCAACTTCTCCGGAACCGAAGGAGCCCGCTGGGATAAAGCTCTTGCCCAGGTACCGTTCTTTGTGCACTTCGTTCCTATGGTTTCAGAAATGTCCATGTTTGCTGACATCGTGCTCCCCTCCAACCTGCACCACACCGAGGAATGGGCCATTGTGCGCAGCAAAGCCAACCTCTACGGCCATATCTCGATCCAGCAGCCGGTGGTCAAGAAGGTGTTTGATTCAAAATCAGCCGAGACCGAGTTTGTCTGGCTGTTGGCTCAAAAGCTGGAAGCCAAGGGCTACGCCAATATTATGAACTGGTTGAAGACCTACAAGGATCCTGAGACTGGTAAAGTGCCCATCTCCCCTGAAGAGTTTGCCCTCTTTGCCACCAAGATCCGCAGCAAGAAAGCCTGGGATCCGGCAGAGAACAAGGACTTCAAAGGTGACCGCCCCTCCGGATGGGCTGACTTTGTCGAAAAAGGGGTCGTCAACAGCCCGCGCTACACCTTCCGCCAGAAGTGGGAGAAGGGCTTCCCCAATACCGTGACCAAAAAGTTCGAGTTCTACAGTGAGACCATGAAGAAAGCGCTTACCGAGCATGCCACCAAGAACAAGACAACGGTTGACGGCGTGCTGGAAGCAACCAACTACACCGCCCGTGGCGAGCTGGCCTTTGTGCCCCATTATGAGCCGCCTGTGCGCCATGGTGACAAGAAACAATATCCGTTTGACCTGATTGACATGAAGTCCCGCCTCAACCGTGAAGGCCGTTCAGCCAACCTGCCCTGGTACATGGAGTTTAAGAAGGTTGACCCAGGTGATGTAAGCTGGGATGACGTGATTCAGATCAACCCGGCAGATGCCAGGAAGCTCGGTATCAAGGACGGCGACATGGTAAAAGTATCCACTGTGCTCGGCAGTCTGAAGGTGAAGGCTCGCCTCTGGGAAGGGATCAAGCCCGGCACTGCTGCCAAGTGTTTCGGCCAGGGGCACTGGGCCTACGGTCGCGTGGCCTCCAAGGAGTTCGGCAAGACTGCCCGTGGTGCCAACTTCAACGAAATCATGCCGGATGATTATGATCGTTTGAGCGGCTCTACGGCCCGCAACGGCGGTTTCACCGGTGTCAAGATTGAGAAAGCTTAGGAAAGGGGGGATCTGATATATGGCAAAGAAACAGTACGGAATGGTCATTGACCTTCAAAAATGTGTCGGTTGCGGCGCCTGCGCCCTGGGCTGCAAGACCGAGAACAACACCCAGGCCCGGGCCAACGGCCAGAGCTTCAACTGGGCCGACTTTATGTTCGAGGCAAAAGGGAAGTTTCCCAACATGCAGTACACCGCCACCCCGGTGCTCTGCAATCACTGTACCGACGCGCCCTGCGTCAAGGCCTGCCCGGTGCAACCCAAAGCGATGCACAGAACCGCCGACGGCATCACCATGCATAATAACGAGCGCTGCATCGGCTGCCGCATGTGCCAGAAGGCCTGCCCCTACAGCGTGGACAATCTGGATAAGGACAAGAAAGCCCAGTATTCGGTTATCAGTTTCAATGGTGATCAGGTGCACACAGCTTCCAAGGACACCACCGAGATGATCAAGGGCTGCACCTCTTCCGGTGCCGAGGTGGCCAAAAAGGCCGGAGCGGTTATCCCTAACCACCACAAGTACAGCCACCCGGATTACGAGAGTATCCGTAAGCCGAACATTGTTGAAAAATGCATCTTCTGCGCCCACCGCGTGGCCAAGGGGATGGAGCCGACCTGTGTGACGGTCTGTCCCTCCAAGGCCCGTCTGTTCGGTGATCTGAACGATGCTTCCAGCGCACCGGCGCAGGCATTGAAGAAATTCAAAGGCTACCGCCTGAAGGAAGAGAAGAAGACCAGGCCGAACGTCTATTATGTGCGTTCATTCAAGGCAGCGCCCAAGGCCTGATCCGGCTTTGACACCTGCCGCAGTTTCTGCAATAAACGGGATGGGGCCCAGGTCCCATCCCGCTTTTGTTAAGGAGAATGAATCTGATGACTGCACCTGATACCCTTTCCCTTGCCCGTGAAAACGCCTACCGCCTGCTGGCAGCCTGTTACTATTCACCCAACCAGGTCCTGATTGAAGAAAACTGTTTCCAAAACCTGGCAACCATACTGACAGAGCTGTCTGCCGAGGCTGCGGCGGCAGCAACAGAGACGGCTGCCCTGGTTGCAAAGTCTGACCTGCAGGAGCTGCTGGTTGAACACACCAGGCTGTTTGTCGGTCCTTTTCAGCTGCCTGCCCCGCCCTACGGCTCGGTCTGGCTGGAGCAGGAGAAAAGTCTGATGGGTGCCACCACGGTCAAGGCTGCCAACTTTTATGCTGCCTGCGGTCTGCAGCTTGCCGAAGATGGCTACCAGGTGCCCGACCAGATCACCGTGGAGCTTGAGTTCATCTCCTATCTGGTGTTTAAGCAACGGGAAGCAGCCCTGGCCGGTAATCAGGATGAGGCAGACCGTCAGATCGGCCTGCAGAAGGAGTTCCTGGAAACCTTCTTGCTGCCCTGGCTGGGCCCCTTTACCGATGCGGTGATCACTGACAACGAAGCCCCTGCCTATATGGCCCTGGCCCGTTGCACCAAGGCCTTTGTGTTTGCCGATTATGAGCGTCTGAACCATGCAGAAAACGCCTGACAAGAGTATCACCGGCAGTCGGGATGACCTCTGTCTTGATCGGTCACGCTGTCTGCGGGTTCGCTTCAACGCAAGCAGCTGCAGCCGTTGTCAGGTTGTCTGTCCCACAGCTGCCATTGCACTGGAGCAGGGCCTGAAGTTGGACAGTGAACTCTGTACCGGCTGCCTGCTCTGTACCAGTGTCTGCCCCACCGGCGCACTGGAGCTGTCCACCGATTTCCTGGCCTGTGTCAGCCAGCTTGCCAAGGTGCCGGAACCGGTGCTGGGCTGCTGTCGCACCAAGGAACAGGCCAACGGCTGGCTGGCCTGCCTGGGAGGGCTTTCAGAGGAGCATCTGCTCTATCTGAGCCACCGTCTGAACGGTACCCTGGTTCTGAATCTCTCGCGCTGTGGCGACTGTCCCAACAGCACCATGCTGCCGCTTGTGCAGTCGCGTCTGAACAGGCTTGTTCCGGGCGGCAGCTGCAGCATCAAAGCCGTGCAGACGCCTGATGCGGTGCGTCATCGTGATGAGAGTGTTGACCGCCGCAGTTTCTTCAAATCGTTCCGCACCTCGCTCTTCCAGACCGCTGCCGTGGTCATGACCGCCGGCAATCAGGAAACCGAGCGGCGTAGCGACTACACGGCCAAACGGGTGCCGGAACGCCGGGAACTGCTGAAGCTGATTGAGCAGCAGGCAGATCAGCAGACCAGGGATGCCCTGGAACAGCGGTTCTTCAGCAGGATCTGCTTCAGTGAGGCCTGTACTGCCTGCCAGGCCTGTGCTGCCCTCTGTCCCACCGGTGCGCTGCTCAGGAACCGGGAACAGCCGGAACAACCGCCGCTCTTTACGGCTGCCGACTGCACCGCCTGCGGCCTGTGTGTCGAGTTCTGCATGGACCAGGCCGTGACCCTCCATACTCCTGGTTTGCCTCCCGGTTAAGTCGTGTTATACAGACAAGAGCTGGTACACGGCTCTTGCATCTGACACAGGGATGACTACCTTCATGCGATTTGCCATCAATGAACACCTGCGGGGCGTGCATCCGCCGCCGATCAGTGAGGTAAAGGAGTGGGCGGCCCAGCGACCGGAGGGTGCCGCGCCGCTGCTCGATCTCTGTCAGGCAGTGCCGGATTATGCACCGCCACCGGATCTCCTGCACCATATCAGTCAGGCAGTACACGATCCGCTCACCAGCCGCTATACCCCGGATGAAGGGCTGCCTGAGGTGCGGGAGGCGGTCTGCCGCCGCTACCAGCGCCGCTATGCTGCCAAGATGGAGCCGGATCAGGTCTGCCTGACCGTGGGGGCCAGTGCTGCCTTCTGGCTGGCCCTGGTGTCACTCTGTCATGCCGGGGATGAAGTGATCGTGCAGCTGCCCTGTTATTTCGATCACCCCATGGCATTGCAGGCCTTGGGCATCAGGCCGGTCTATGCACCGTACCGCGAAAAAGAGCGGGGGCTGCCCAGCCCGGCCGCCATAGCCGCACTGATCACCCCTCGTACCCGCGCCATCCTGCTGGTCTCTCCCAGCAACCCCACCGGTTCCGTTATCCCGCCTGATCTGTTGCGTGAACTGTACTTTCTGGCCCAGCACCACCGGCTGGCCCTGGTGCTGGATGAGACCTACAGCGACTTTATCGAGGGGATGCCCCACGACCTGTTTACCCTGGCAGACTGGCACAGTACCCTGGTGCAGGTGATGTCCTTTGGCAAGAGCTATGCGCTCACCGGCTACCGGGCCGGTATGCTGGCGGCTGCACCGGAGTTGATCCGCCAGGCCCTGAAGCTGCAGGACACCATGACGGTCTGTCAGCCCCGCATCACCCAGCTGGCCCTGCAGTACGGGCTTGATCATCTTGATCAGTGGGTGGAGGTCAACCGCAGGATGATGCGTTTTCGCCATAACCTGTTTGTGGAAGAGTTCAACCTGCCGGGCAACCGGTTTCGTCTGGCTGCCAGCGGCAGCTTCTTTGCCTGGGTCAGGCATCCGTTCAGTGGCAGGAACGGTCGTGACGTGGCCAGGAGGCTGGCCATTGAATCCGGCGTACTGACGCTGCCGGGAGAGGTGTTCGGGCCGGGGCTGGAGGAGTATCTGCGGCTGGCCTTTGGCAATATCA
>CAZYMK010000104.1:0-9692 GCA_964648885.1 uncultured Geobacter sp.
GTTCCTGCAAAATTAGAAAGTTAAAACCGAAACGACGGCATGCAAAGACCTAACCCATCTTTAACACCTGTCTACCATTTTCAGCCCAAAAACGCGGTTTAGTTCTTTTAAAACTCAATAATATCAACACCCAGTTTGCCGAATTTGATTTGTAGTGCCATAATTTTATAGCATAGTATTGACTGGCTGTAGGCAGTATGCTACCCTCCCGATATGTTCATACGTCAAACCAAAACAAGAAACGCCACGGGAAGCGAGTCCTACACTACTTTTCGCCTGGTTACTTCAGAGCGGGTGGGTAAACAAGTACGACAGCGAACCCTTTTGAACCTCGGACAAGGGTTTTCTCTTGTCAGGGCGGAGTGGCCACTTTTATGTACACGGATTGAACAGCTTGTCTCCGGTCAGGGGACTCTGTTGCCGGAATCACCTGATCTTGAAGAGCTTGCCCAGAGGTACGCTGCCCGCATTATTGCGGCATCCGGGCAAGATACACCGTCATTGTCTGTCTCTGATCCACACCAGACAGAGTATGCTGAAGTTGATGTTACTTCGCTTGAGCTTGTTCGTCCACGTTCAGTTGGAGTTGAGCATGCCGGCTTATCTGCCCTGTCTTGGCTGGGGATTGATTCCATACTGGAGTCAACCGGCATGAATGCCGGACTGCGGGCATGCGCCATGGCCAGCATTGTTGGACGGATGGCTGTTCCGGGAAGTGAGCTTTCTACCTGGCACTGGCTCCGCAAGCAAAGCGCCATGAGCGAACTTTGTGGTGTTGATTTTGAAGGAGTGCCGCTAATGCGCCTCTATCGTGCTTCCGATCAGCTTGTACGTCATCGGGAAGTAATCGAACAAACCCTTTTCAAGCGAATCAACGATCTCTTTTTACTTCCGACCACCGTTACTCTGTATGACCTGACCAACACCTATTTTGAAGGGGAAGCCTCAAGTAACAGCAAAGCTGCCCATGGCCATTCAAAGGAAAAGCGAAGTGACTGCCCCTTGGTAACCCTTGGTCTGGTACTTGACGGCAGTGGTTTTATCCGGCGCTCCCGGGTGTTTGAGGGCAATGTTTCTGAAGGCACTACCCTTGCCGATATGCTGGGCGGACTTGATGCCCCGCAAGAGGCGATGGTGATTATGGATCGCGGCATAGCGACAGAGGTTAACATTGCCTGGCTGACAGAGCATGGATATCGTTATCTGGTGGTCAGCAGGGAACGAACCCGGCAGTTTGATCCGGATCAGGCAACAGAGACTACTACTGCATCGGATGAACCGATCAGGATACAGCGAGTACTCTCAGAAGATGGCAGTGAGGTGCGTCTTTACTGCTATTCCGAGAAGAGACAGGAAAAAGAAAGTGCCATGACCAGACGCTTTAGTGAGCGTTTTGAACAAGGACTTGCCAAACTTGCGGCAGGTCTTACAAAATCCCGTAGCGACAAGAGTCATGCAAAACTCCAGGAGAAGATTGGCCGCCTGAAAGAGAAGAGTCACGGTATTGGCCAACACTACACCATCAGCATAACCTGTGATGAGAGCGGTACAAAGGCAACGGCACTCTCATGGGAGAGAACACCGGTAGAAGGGACTCAGTTGACCCATCCTGGCGTCTATTGCCTGCGCAGCAACGAAACTTCCTGGGATGAGGTAAAACTATGGCAGACATACACCATGCTGACTGATTTGGAAGCGGTGTTTCGCAGCCTCAAATCAGAACTTGGTCTGCGCCCCATATTCCACCACAAAGAGGAACGGACTGAAGGACAGCTGTTCATTACAGTGCTGGCATATCAGGCAGTACAGGCAATCAGAACCAGACTGAAAGCAAAAGGGAACAACGCAAGCTGGTCAAGCCTGAGAAAAACGCTATCAGTACAGCAGCGGGTAACAGCGACCTTCAAACAGCGGGACGGCAGAACATTAAACATCCGCAAGGCAACCGTTGCTGAAAAAGAGCTGAGCGAGCTCTACAACAAACTGGGGATTTCAGCGACACCGGGAGGGATACAAAAACTGGTCGTTTAACACAAAATGACACAAATGTAGTGCCACTCAGATTTTTTACATGCCTTATCATTCCGGTATTACTTGAGTTATTTTGACTAGTGTTAAAGATGGGCTAACCGGACGTTACTGGCGTCAGATAGTCATAGCGCAGCCACCAGATCTGGGAGAGATCGTTCAGGTTGATCACCACCGAGCCGAAGGTGGCGTCATCTCCGCAATAGGTATTGGTGCCGATGCTTTCGTAGCCGGTGATGAATACGCCGCCGTCGGCGATATTGCGCGAGATAATGGTCTTGACGGTCTCGATTCGCACCGGACCGGACAGTCCTTTGAAGTAGTTGCTTAAGTTTACCCAACGCACCATGCCCCGGGCCGGGGTGTCCAGCTTGTTGGCCGGGGCGTCAACGGCGGTGGAGGCGTTGTAGATCGAAAGTCTGGTGCCGAAGATATCCTTGTCCAGGAAGACGTTGGTGACGCCGTTGATGCCGGGCTCGATGCTGTCGGTGGTGATCCTGCCCGGTGCCAGTGCCGGACGCTGCACCACATAGACCATACTGCGGTCCGCCACACCGAAAAAGGTGGGGGAGAGCAGTGTGGCGCCCTGCAGATAGCTGGCTGTGGCGGCGGCATCGGTATTGGCCTTGTCGGTTGCGGCGTCAAAGGCGGTATTGATCATGTCGCGGGCACCAAGCAGGGCGTTGACCTCGACATAATCCGCTGCATTGGCCGTGTTGTACTCCACGAACACGGTGCGGTCCAGGTTCAGCAGGGCATACCCCTGGGGAAAACCGACAAAACCGAGGGTGGCCACCCGGTTGTCGCCGGTGGTGGGCTGCATGATGGTGACCACGCTGTTGTAGTCCCGTACCGCCAGCGGTCGCTGCAGGTCCAGATTCCGCCCTACGATGGTGCCGCCTCCTTGGGTCGCGGTCCCGTAGGCCCCCACAAAGGTGCAGGCGGCGCTGGCCTCCTTGACGTTGCTGCCCAGGATATAGTCGAAGCTCAGACACTGGTTCAGCAGATAGACATCGGCCCTGCTCATGCCGGTTCTGACAATCACTCCAGCCAGGAAGTTCTTCATCTTGGGGCTCAGGAAGGCGCTGGTGGCGTCTTCATAAATCCTCTTGGTGATAAAGTTGTAGAGCAGCGGGTTGGCATCCTTCCAGGTGCTGTTGTAATACTGCGCCCATTTTTTGAGGTCATCCTTGAGCAGGTGGCCGTACTGCCAGCCCATCTCAAAGTAGGTCCCTTTCAGTTTCAGCACCTTGACCCCGGTGGGGAGGACCTCCATGCTGCTCTGGCTTAAGAAACCGGAAAAATCGTAGGTAAGGCTGGGGTCGAAGCGGTTCCAGAGTCCGGCCTCATAGCCTGTACCGCAGTCTGTCGGTGACGGGCAGCGGCCGGCTGCGGCATCCCAGCCGTTGATGTAGAGGTTGCCCTGATAGCTGACCGGCGAGAAGAGCGGATAGTTTTTGGCCGGGTCATACACCGGCGGGAAGGCGACTTTCAGCACCAGGGGGTCGGCGATCACGGCGCTCTTGACTGCGGCTGGGGTTGCGGCAGCCCCCTGCTCCAGGTACATCAGCAGCGTATCCGTGGTTGCCGCCCTTCCGTCATGGGTCAGCCGGATCAGGTAATCGCCGGGCTGCAGCGAGACCTGCTGACCAGCACTGCATCCCTGGCTGACCGCTCGTGCGATGGTGGTGCTCAGCTGCCTGCCGCTACTGTCATGCAGCGCAAGGGTGTGGCTGCGGTTGTCCAGCAGCATGCAGAGATCAAGCTGGACCGGGCTGGTAATGGTCAGCCGGAACTCGTCAAAACCGCCGGTGCCGGTATCGCTGCTGCTGTTTGAAAACGGTTCCAGCGAGACTACCAGGATGTCACCGGCCTTGAAGCTGGTCACGCTCCCCTGGGCATACTGCTGCTCGGCGTAGAGCCTGGAATAGCCGCCGGCCTTTGACGGGCCGTCTGCCGCGGCTGAGCCGCTGTCGGAGCTGCTGCAGCCGACGATTCCAAGCAGAGAAAAAAATAATCAGCAGAGTGTAGGTATAAAAACGGTTCACGACAGGCACCTCCTCGCATTTCGCGACGCTCTATCCACCGCTATCGCGGTTCCAGCACAAACATCTCGTTAGACCGGATAAACCCCTTCTGGTAGCCGTTGCAGTCCACCAGACCGGCCATGCCGGCCGGGATGGTGCCGGTGCGGGCCAAGTAGCCCTGCTGGGAGATGAACTTCTCTACCGCCAGCAGCTTGAGGGCCGTTGGTCCTTGGTAATCGGACGGTTTCAGGCAGAAGGGAACCGCGAGAGTGCCGGGAATCGAACTGACATAGTCGATATCTCCCGGTAGCGGAAAGGACCATTCCGGACGGTAGCGCCAGTCACGCAGCCGGGCCAACAGGGTGGTATCGCTCAGGTAGCAGGGCTGCTTGACCGGATCAATACAGCGGCCATCAACGGCGCCGGGATAGGGATACCAAGCATCGTGGTCAGGTAGTCCAGCCGGGGTGGTGTTGGCGTGGATCACGGTAAAGGCGACGCTCTTTGGCACTGTTGCCGGATTGCCGGTGGCGGCCAGCTCGGCATTCACCTTGCGCACCAGGTTGCCCAGGCCGGTATGGTCCGGGTGGCCATCCAGGGGGTGGGTGGTACCGATCAGGGTTTTGGGTGAGGCAGTGGCGATCAGATTGTACAGCTGTGTGTAGAGCCCGCGCGGGGTCAGGTTGGTCTCGCTGCCGGTGCCGAAGACCGCGCTCTTGGTGCAGTCGGTGCGGCGCAGCTTGGTGTCTACCCCGATGTTGCTGTTGATGGCGGTCCAGGCCGTACCCAGGCCGGTATCCGGATAATCCCAGAAGACCGGAGTCGGTCCCCCCAGCACCTGCTGGGCAGAGAGGGTCTCATTGCGGCGCACCTGTTCGGCAAAGACCTTCAGGTCAGCTTCGTTGCACTGTCCCCACTTGGCCATGGAGGGCTCTACCCCCATGTTCTTCCAGAAGGAACAGGCATCACAGTAGGCATCGCCGATGGTGACCACCACGATCCGCACCGGCTTGCCCAGCCGTTTGAACTCCTGGGCCAGGCCGGCAAAGCCCAGCACCTCGTCATCAGGATGGGGGCCGATGATCAGCAGTTCATCGTAGGAGGTAAGGGCGCTGTTGTTGCAGGTCACCGCAGCGGGTGGAGCCGGTGCGCTGGCAGGAACCACCGGGCAGGCAACGGTGGTCTGGAAAATGGTATCACCACTGCAACCGGCCAGCAGCAGGGTGATCAGAGAACAGGCAATAGCAAAAAAAACCGGTGATTTCTTCAGCATGGCGGTCTCCTCCTTAGGGACGAAGGTTCAGTATGATGTCTGCACATCAGTACTGATTGAAGATATTCAGTGCATACAGAAACTCGAAAGCCAGCGCCTGCATATGGTCCACATTCACGTACACCGGTTTCTTGCCGATGTAGTAGCTGAGCGGCGAAACCACCTGCAGTCGGCTTTCCGGCATAAGGTACGCATACCTGATTTTGGACGGGTAGGCAGCCAGCAGCGCTGCGTAGTTGTTGGGGGTTACCACCGAATCCTTGTCAAGGCTGATGATACTGACGCTGTTGTCCGGCACCTGCGAAAGGTCAACATCTGCAGCGCGCAGCGTCGCGTCAAGCTACGCCTGGGATGCACTGCTGAGGAAACTGCTGCTGATCAGGGCGTTGACGCTGTTTTTGCTGGATAGCACCAGATCGGTGGGATAGGTGGCGCTGTTGGCGGTCTGCTTCAGGGAACTGAAGAGCAGCTGGCTGGCAATCATGGTAGAAGGCTGGGCAAACGCCTCGCCGATGGTCAGGTTTTTGCCGTTGACATTACAAAGCGCCTGCGACAGCACTAGGCATTTGAGGCTGTAAAAATCGGGATTGAACACCGATTGCACATCTCCGTTCAACTGATAGGTGGCGTAGGAGAGGAACGCATCGGCGCTCAGGAGCGGCTTGACCAGGTTGGTTACGGCCTGCACCTGGATATTGTAGGGGTTGCCCCCGCCCAATGCTACATCATCGAACAGAAAACCCTTGGTTACCTTTGAGGCGTTGTAGGCCCCTTCCATCCCCACCGAATGCTTCAGCTGGTACTGGCTGTGCAGGGTCCCGGGGTTTTGGTACAGATAGGTGGTAAACCAGAGCGAGTAGGCCCCGCCTTCCGAATAGCCGGCAGAGAACAGCTTCAGCACACTGGCATCACTGAACTGGTACTGGGTCTTGAGTGTTGGCGCCACAGCAGCCAGCATATCCACTGCTGTTTTGGCGCTAACCTGCGGATACAGCACGTAGGGGTGGACGCTCTGCCAGTCTGCCCCCTGGCCTACGTAGTCAGGGATCAGCACGATATAGCCCTGGGAGGCGAATACCTGGGCCACCAGCCTGGTCTCGCCGTTGCTGGTGTAGTTGGAGCCGACGGTGGTCTTGTTGAAGGAGGTGCCGTGGAAATAGACCACCACCCCTTTAACCTGTGCGCCGGTGATCCCCTGGGGCATGATCAGGCCGCCGGAGACCTGAAAACTCCGTGTCCCCTGGGGCAGGGGCACCTGTGTCGTGTAGTTGACCTGCTGGAACTGAATGCCGGTGACTCCCAACGGATTGTTGAGAATCGGCTTTTGGGTCAGATTAAAGAAACCGGTGCTGCTCTGCTGGCTGATGTAGGCGATTTTCGCCTGGCATTCCGGCGACTGCAGGGTTACCCCGTGCTGGCTGTTAAGCTGGCAGAACATGGTCTCGTAGGCTGTTTGCAGGTCGGCAACGGAAACTGTTAACGAACCGTCCCCTGATGCAGATTTTGATGTCGTTGTACTAACCGTAACAGCCGGTTGGTTGTCCAGCGGATCAAGGTGGTCCAGAGGTGACAGTTGGACCGCAAGCGCCGGGTTGTTCTGCACCGCCGCGTGCAGGGCCGTAAAAACGGACCAGGCCTTCGTACAGCAAGATCGGGTGCAGCAGGATCAGGGCAACACCAATGATACGCGGGATAAAGACCGGTTGCAGGTTGGCCAGCAGCATAGTGATAAACGAACCGACGGTCCAGCAGGCGGTGCCGACTACCCAGTACAGAAAGCCGGGGTAGGTGGTGCGGGTACGCCAGGCATACAGCAGGATCAGCACCAGCAGCAGATCGGTGAGTAGTGACAGGACAACGATAGTGGGGGTGTGCAGGGTCATGGCATCACAATCAGGCTCACTCCGCGTACTCTTCCTTTTTCAGACCGTATTTCTTGATCTTGCGGTAGAGGGTGGCCACATTCATGCCTGCCTCGACAGCGGCGCTGTCCACGGCGCCGCTATGTTTTTTCAGCAAATCCCGCAGCAGATCCCGCTCAAACCGTTCCAATGCCTCGGTAAACGGCAGGTCTTCGGCCAGCACCGGACCGGCCTGGGTCGTCTTCGGTACGATCCGCCCTTCAGGCAGATCAATAATCTGCCCCAGGGTGTCCAGCGTGATGTAATCGCTTCCCTCAAGGGCCATGCTGGCCTCGATCACGTTACGCAGCTGGCGGATGTTGCCGGGCCACTGGAAGGCGCAGAGGATCTCCATTGCCTCCCGCTCAAACCCCTTGACTGCGGTGCCGAACTTCTGGTTCTGCAGGTGGATGAAGTGGGCTGCCAGCAGCGGGATGTCGTCGATCCGGTCCCGCAGGGGGGGCAGGTGCAGGTTGACCACATTCAGGCGGTAGTAGAGGTCTTCGCGGAAGGCACCGGTGCGGACCCCTTCTTTCAGGTCGGCGTTGGTGGCGGAGATGATCCTGACATCCACCCGGGTGGGAGTGGTGTCCCCCACCCGGCGGAACTCTTTTTCCTGTAGAAAACGGAGCAGGGTCTTCTGGACGTTCATCGGCAGGTTGCCTACCTCATCCAGAAACAGGGTGCCGCCGTCAGCCGCCTCCAGCAATCCCTGCCGGTTTTCCAGGGCGCCGGTGAAGGCCCCTTTGCGGTAGCCGAACAGCTCGCTCTCCAGGATGCTCTCCGGCAGCCCGCCGCAGTTGATGGCGATGAATTTGCTGTCTTTACGGTTGGAGTGGAAATGAACCGCCTGGGCGATCAGCTCTTTGCCGGTGCCGGATTCGCCGGTGATCAGGATTGAGGTGTCACGGGCCGCCACTTTGGCTACCTTGTCCAGCACATTGCGCAGGGCACCTGATGCACCGATGATGTTGTCGAACTGCAGCTTTTCTTCGATTTCACGCCGGAGTTCCCGGTTTTCTTCGGTCAGCTGGGCCTGTTGCAGGGCGTTTTTGACCCGATAGACCAGCTCTTCCGGCTCAAACGGCTTGGTCAGCATGTCGTAGGCCCCTTTGCGCAGGGCCTGGATCGACATCTCAACCGTGGCGTAGGCAGTGATGATAATCACCGGCAGGTCACGGCTTTTTTCTTTAACCTTCTGCAATACCTCAAGTCCGGTCATACCAGGCATCTTGATGTCGGTGATCACCAGATCCCAGGCGCTCGGGACAAATTCGGCCACGGCCTGGACCGGGTTGGTGTAGGATCGCACCAGATAGCCGTTGTCCAGCAGCACCTGCTCCATCATCCGGCAGAGCCCTTCTTCGTTGTCTATCAATAAAATCCGCTGTTTTTCCATCAGAGCAGCTCCTCATAATCGATCGGCAGGGTAACGGTAACCGTAGTGCCTTTACCCACCTCGCTCTCTATCGTGATCTCACCGTGGTGCATCTCGACAATCTGGCGGGTGATGGCCAGCCCCAGGCCGGTGCCACGGGCCTTGGTGGTGTAGAACGGTTCAAAGATCTTTTCCAGGCTCTCCGGCGGTATACCGTTGCCGGTGTCGCTAAAGGAGATTTTCACGGTCTGCTCCGGCCCCACTTCGGTGACGACCAGCAGCGTGCCCCCTTCCGGCATGGCGCCACCAGCGTTCAGAATCAGGTTGATGGCCACCTGCCGCATCTGGTCGCCGTCCAGCATTACCCTGGGCAGCCCTTTTTCAAAGCCGGAGACGATCTTGACCCCGCGCATGTCAGTGTGGTTGGCGGCAAACTCGACGATCTCCCCCAGAAGCTCATTCAGATCGGTCAGCTCCAGGGTGGGGCGTGGGGTACGGGCGTAAGAGAGCAGGTCCTGCACGATCTTTTTGCAGCGTTTGCTTTCCCGCTTGATCTCATGGATATATTTGTAGTTGGGGTCATCAGGAGGTAGCTTCCCTTCCAGATAGGCAGCATAGCCCAGTATTACCCCCAGAGGGTTGTTGATCTCATGGGCCACACCGGAGGACAGCACCCCCAGCGACGCCATTTTGCCCTGTTGTGCTAGGGTGTTCTCCATCTGTTTGTTGCGCTGGATGATGTCGGTCATCCGGTTGAAAGCGGCCGCCATTTCAGCCAGTTCATCGCTCCCCACCACTTCCATCCTGGCATCCATATCCCCTTTACGCACCTTGCGGATAGTGGCAATCATATGGGTGATCGGGTTAGTGGCCACGGTAGAGGCGAAAAAAACCAGCAGTGTGGCGATGAAACCGACGATGCCGATCAGGATCAGGGTGCTGACAAAAATGTTATGCTTGATGGAGTTGGCTTCTTTGTAAAACTCATCTTCATAGGAACTTACCGCCACGATCCAGTCCCAGACCTTGAAATGTTCGTAGCGCACAATCTTCATGCGGGGCTTGCTGTCGGTGGTGTTTTTCCA
>CAZYMK010000105.1:0-9664 GCA_964648885.1 uncultured Geobacter sp.
TTTCTGGAGCCGGGACAGGCACCTGAGGCCACCTTCTGTGTCACCGCCGACAAGGTCTCTGCCCGTGAATACTGTAACCTGCATGGTCAGTGGATGGCAGAGGCATAACAGATCAGCTGCCGGTCGTATCCGGGGTGTCCTCTGCAGGGCACCCCGTTTTCTTTACACCCTCCTTCAGTTCATGTATCATCCCGAACCATGAAATTCGGCATCCTCCAGCGCTACCTAATGCGTGAAATCCTCGGCATCTTCATCTTAAGTCTGGTCATCTTCACCCTGGTGCTGCTGATGGGCAGGATGATAAAACTGATGGAGATGGTGGTGGCAAACGGAGTGCCTCTGCCGGAAGTACTCCATCTGATCGGGCTGCTGCTGCCCTCCTTTCTCGTGCTGACCATTCCAATGGCGCTGTTGTTGGCGGTACTGCTGGCCATCGGCAGGCTTTCAGCCGACAATGAGATTACGATCATCAAGGCCAGCGGCCTCAGTATCGGATCACTACTGCCGCCCATTCTGCTGACCGCTGCCGGGGCCTTTCTGATCACCCTGTTTACCAGCGTAGTGGTGGTGCCCTGGGGTAACAGCGGCTTCAAACAGTTGACCATGGAGGTGGCCCGCAAGTATGCCGCCTCTGCCATCCGCGAGCGGATCTTCCGGGATGACCTGCCGGGAATTGTGCTCTACGTTGATGATTTCGACGAGATGCGGCGTACCATGCAGCATGTGATGATTCAGGACAGCCGTAATCCTGACAAGCCGCTGACCATCTTTGCCAAAAGCGGTGTGATCTCTTCGGATGAAGATGAGGGGACGCTGCGGATCCTGCTGAAGCAGGGCAGCATCCATACCCAGCAGAAAAACGACTACCGTCTGATCTCCTTTGCCGAATATCTGCTGACTGCTGAGTCCGGTCGCGGTACACCTCCGGCACGCACCGAGCTTGATTTCACCATTGGTGAACTGCGGGAGCGGATAAATTCCCCGCAACAACCTGCTTCAGTCCGTCTCAAGACCTTGGTTGAACTGCACAGCCGCTTTGCTTTTCCTGCTGCTGCCTTTGTCTTTGCAATTCTGGCTCTGCCGCTGGGGCTCTCCAACCGACGCTCCGGCAAAGGGGCCGGTTTTACGGTCAGTATCCTGATCCTGCTGGTGTACTACATCATGCTGTCTTTTCTGCGAACCCTGGCTGAAAAAGGCGGGATACCGCCAGTCCTGGCGGTCTGGACGCCCAATCTGCTGCTGCTGTTGCTGGGGCTGTTCCTGCTTCGGCTCGCCTCCCGTGAACTGACTTTGAAAACTGTGTTGGGACGCCTGATCGGGGCGGGGAGGTCGGTCTGATGTTTGGCATTGTCGACCGCTATCTGGCTGCCACCTGGCTGCGTCTGTTCCTGCTATGCCAGGGCGGCTTTCTGTCGATCTATCTGGTACTCGATTTTATTGAAAAGTTTGGCAGATTCAGCAAAGCCGGAGGTTCATTTACCGACATCCTGCAGTTTTTCCTCTATAAACTGCCGGAGATGATCGGCCAGACCATGCCTTTTTCTGTGCTGATGGCTACCCTGCTGGCACTGGGGATGCTCTCACGCAGCAGCGAGATGACGGCATTGCGCAGCTGTGGCCTCAGTATTCCCCGGATTGTAGCCCCCCTGCTGGTATCGGGGCTGCTCTGCAGCCTGCTGTTACTGCTTAATGCTGAATTTGTGGTGCCGAAGAGCTATCAGCAGATGGAGCATATTGAAAAGGTAGTGATCAGAAAGCAGGGGATTAATACCTTTTTCAGATTGAACAACATCTGGTTCCGCTCCAACAGTCTGATCCTGCAGGCAGCCCTGTTTGAGCCGTCAACCCGCACCCTCAAAGGAATAACAGTCTGGGATCTTTCAACAGATATGCAACCGTTACGGCGGCTGGATGCGGAAAAAGCGGTTTATGGGGAACAGGGCTGGGAGTTGTTTGCGGTCAGGGAACGCAGTTTCAGCGGCAGGGGCGGCGTTACCAGCACTGCCCGTCTGTCGGTTCCGTTGACGCTTAAGGTGGATGATCTGCGGATACTGGACAACAACGCCGATAACTTCAGCTTCCGTAAGCTGCGGGAGTACGCGGTCAGCCTGGAACAAGGCGGCTATGCTGCCGGACGGTACCGCACCATGATGCATGCCAAGCTGGCCCTGCCGTTTGGTGCCTTTGTAATGGTGGTGCTGGGGATACCGTTTGCCCTCAAGACTGGTCGAACCAGCGGCGTGGCCATGGGAATCGGGGCCGGTGTGGCGATAGGTTTTGCCTACTTCATTATCAATGCTGCGATCCAGTCCTACGGACGCAGTGAGGTTCTGCCCCCCTTTGTGGCGGCCTGGGGGGCCAACCTGGTCTTTGTGTTAACCGGCATCTGGCTTTCCATGACGGTCAAGCAACAGTAACAGCGCCGGTAAAAACAGCAGAAACGCCAGCACGATAGCGGTCATCCCCAAAGACATAACGGCGCCAATGCTGAACACCCCCTGATGGCGGGCCACCATCAAGGCACCAAAGCTGAACAGGATGGTCAGGGCGTTCAGAAAGACCCCTTTGCCGGCACTGCTGATAGCCACCTCCACCGGAGATTCCTGCCCCTGCAGGTGCCGGTTGATGATGTAGATGGCTGAGTCAATCCCGACCCCCAACAGCAGCGGCATGACGATGATGTTGGCCACATTGAAATTGAGGTTGAAAAGCCACATCCCCCCCACCATCAGTAACAGGCCGACCGTAAGTGGTGCAACACCCAGCAGGGTTGAGCGGATACTGCGGAAGGCTATCAGCAGGATCAACACCACACCTCCCAGTGCATACAGAAACGCTTGCAGGTAGGATCGCTTCAGGATCTTGAACGATTCGTACACACTGACCGGTTCTCCGGTGGCATGGGGATCAACAGACTTGATCTGGGTAACAAACTCTGCCAGCGGCTCTTCGTTGAATATCTCGTGTCTGGGCGCAATTTGCAGCAGCAGGCGACCGTCCTTACCCACAAACCGTTCCTTCAGCTGAGCGGGGATATCGGCCTCGGTCACTGCCCGGGCCTGCAGGCTTTGTTTCAGCAGCTGCAGCTTTTCCGGTAGCGGCGCAAACATGGCCTCCTGCATCTCGCGCAGCATGGTCAGGGCATTGCCGTCCTTTTCCTTTTCCAGCCCGGCAAAGAACCGGTCCAGGGTCTTCAGAAAGGCGGCGATCGGTTGTGCCTCGGGCAAGGATTGCGTTTCAAGACTGAGCTTCAACTTCGCTACCCGTTCACGGAAACCTTCAAACACAGCCGGCAGTTCCATTAGCTGCAGGTTCTCTTCATAGGCTGCCGGGTGTACCTGTGCCATAATCTGCTTGATCCGGGTAAGTTCAGCCAGTTTTTCAGGCTGTTGATCCGGCACCAGGGCTGGCAGTGATACCACGTGATTGACGCTGGGCAGTGCTTCAAACCGTTTCGTCAGCTTGATCGCTTCGTCACGGTCTTTTGCAATCGATACACCGAAGTAACCGGAGTTCTCCTTGCTTTTCATCAGCTTGTAGGCATAGGTGACCGACTCAAGTCCCTTGGCCTGCAGGTTCAGCATATTAAAATCAAACGGCACCCGTGTCAGTGCGGCTACACCTGCCAGAGCCAGCAGGGTGGTGACCGTTACAATCAGCCCCGGCCGGGCAAACAATCGGGCAAACCCTTGACCCGCATACTTTGTTTGACCCTTGACCCTTGACCCTTGACCCTTTTGCAAAACCACCAGCATGGCCGGCAGCACCGTAAAGGTGGCCAGGAAACAGACCAGCACTCCCGCTGCGGCGATCAGGCCCAGTTCGGCAATGCCGCGGAAATCGGTCAGCAGGAAGGTCAGAAAGGCCAGCGCTGTCGTGACAAAGGCCAGCAGGATTGGCCGCAGGTTGGAACTCAGCGCCTTGATCAGTGCCTCTTCAAAAGGTTCTGTCTGTAACAGCTCCTGATGACGCAGCACCACCTGGATACCGTATTCCACCCCTAGTCCCAGCAGCATGACCGCAAAGACCATGGAAAGGATGTTGAGGTGTCCAACAAGGAGTGTTGCCAGCCCAAAGGCGATACTGATGGCGATCAGGAGCGCAACCATGGCGGCTACGGTGTTTCTGACACCCCGGAAGGCAGCAAGCAGCAGGATGACGGTCAGCGACAGCGACAGCACCGAGGCAATGGCCATGTCATCCTTGCTGGTGGTCATCTCTTCATACTCCAGCACCGGTACTCCGGTGATGCCGGAGGAGATCCCCTTGAACTCCGGCTTCTGGCGCAGGATATTCAGCTCTTCCCGCACCTTTTTGATCGCCTTTTCAGCCGGTATGAAGCTGCCCTGTTCCTTGAGGGGGCGGACGGCAATCACCTGCTGTCTGCCGGCATTTTCCAGGGCAGAAGGTTTATCTGCAGTGCCGCCGGTCAGGAAGGAGTCCAGGGACAAGCTGCTCTGTTTACCGTCAAACCCGGCAAAGCCTTTGTCAAGAGCCCCCAGCAGAAAGGTCAGGCGCTGTCGCTTGTCAGCTGTTGGCGCCTTAAGGTAGTCATCAATCTGGTTGGTCAGTGAGCTGAACAGGGTCTGGATTGAAGGGGCGGCTGCCAGATCCTTCAGGAGTGGTGCGGCCTTTTCCAGGGTGCTGCGCATCGCCTGCAATTCGTCAAGGGGGGTGAACAGCAGGCCATTCTGGCGGAAATAGGGCATACCGCCGGGGTGGAGTACCTCAAGAAACAGCTGTTTCTCCTGCGACAACCGGGTATGCAGGAGATCACAGAAACGGCTGACCAGTGCCGGATCAGTTCCTTCAACCACCACCGCGATGCTGTCCTGATCACCAAAGTTTTTGCTGAAATCACGGTAGTCTACCTGAAATGGTGCATTGCGGGGCATCAGGTCGTCCCGGCCGGTCAAAAAATTCAAGTTTTGCACGGTGTAGAGAACGCTCAGTACAGCTAACAGCAGTGCGGTGATTACCACCATACGAGGGTTTTTGATGATGGTCTTGATCAGGCGAGGTGTAATTGATGATGACACTATTTCTACGCTCCTCATGATTTTGTAATCGTTCTATATGGGTTAATCGAGGCCAAATGTAAATAAAAAGAAGGCTGTTCCGCTTTACAGAATAATGGGGCTGTACTAGGATGCAGACACCACGATGAAAGGCCTTGTGATTTCTGTGAATACTGCCATGTCAGCATCTCTGCCCCCGGTTCTGCCGGCTAAGGATACCCGCAGCACACTAAGGATGGTGCTTGAAGACGGAGGTCCCGGATTCTGTGTGTTGTCCATTACGCCGATCTGTAACGCCAATTGCGGATTCTGCGGTTTTGCCAGAGATGTCTATAACCGCGAGCACGGCAGCCATATGCAGTTGGATCGGGCCTTTGAGGCAATTGATGTCATGTATCGTCATGGTGTGCGATACCTTGTGCTGAGCGGCGGGGAGCCGCTCTTGCACCCTGACCTGCTTCAGATAGTGGAACGCGCACGTCTTTTGGATATGAATGTGATGATTGTGACCAACGGTGGTCTGCTTTCTGAAAAGCGGATTGCTGATCTTGCATCGGTCGGCCTGTCCGGCCTCGTTGTTTCAGTTGATGCGGCCGATGCAGCAACCCATGAGAAAAACCGGGGACTGCCCGGGGTCTGTGCAAAGATCAAAGAGACTAATCAGCAGTTGGCGCATCTGGGCATCTCTTCAACCGCTTCGGTTACTATGAGCAGGCTGGTGGATTACGAGCAGCTGCCGGATTTCCTGAAATCCCTGGGATTCAAATGGATGACTTTTTCCTATCCCTGCCGTCAGATGAACGGCACCAGTAATCTGGCTCAGTCTGACGGCGATCTGATGAATTTCAGTGATGATGAGCTGATCATTGAGTTTGAAAAAATAAAGAAGCTGAAAAAAAAGCTGCGTGTTTTGAACCCGACCCGGTCAGTTGAGGAGATGCAGCGCTTTCTGCGCAATGAACCGCAACGCTACCCATGTCTTGGTGGATTCAGATACTTCTATGTTGACTGGAACTCGGATCTGTGGCGTTGCCAGTTCTGGCATGAACCGATCTGCAAGGTTAGTGAGTTTGAAGCATCTAAGACAGTGCGGGATAATTGCACTCTTTGCATGATTGATTGTTATCGTGATTCCAGCCTGTTGCACCATATTGGCGTTTCCCTGCATGATTCCTGGACTGAATTGAAACAAGGCAGGCCGATAGGAGCGTATAAAAAGCTTGCTACCAGGGCCAACCGTGATTCACTGTTCTCGGTACTGGAAGATGTTGCCTGGATTATGAAGGTATGACGCTGGCCAGCCAATTTCAGGAGGTAACGGTATGAAGATTATCTGTTTGTCAGGATCGCCTCGTAAACAGGGTAACAGCGCAACAGTAGCCGCCAGAGTAATGGAAAGGGCCACGGAGCTGGGAGCAGAAACGGAGAGTATCTATCTGAACGAGCTGCACTATCGGGGCTGTCAGGCCTGCTATGCCTGCAAGAACGGTGCTGAGACCTGCGTGCTCAAGGATGATCTGCTGCCGGTACTTGACAAGGTGCGCGAGGCCGATGCGGTGGTGCTGGCTTCGGCGGTGTACTACGGCGATGTTACCGCCCAGCTGAAGGCCTTTATCGATCGCACCTTCTGCTACCTCAAGCCTGACTATCATGACCGGCCCGACTGCAGCCGCCTGGTGCCGGGCAAGGGGATGGCCATGATCCTGATCCAGGGGCATCCCGATGAGAACAGCTTTGCCGATATCTTTCCCCGTTACGACTTCTTCTTCAACTGGTATGGTTACCGTCCCGGACACCTGCTACGCGGATTGGGAATCTCTGAACGCAGTGATGTGACCAGGCGGGATTACCTGATGGATGGTGCGCGGGAGATTGCAGAAAAGCTGGTCAAGGGCACGTAGCTACTGGTCGGGGTCATTACGTCGTGTTCCTATAACAAACAGATAGATAATCAGCAGAAATGGCAGACTGGAAAAAGCAGCCGCAAGGTTGCCGCTAAAGAGCTGCCACGTACCGAAGCCGATTACGGCCAGGGCAAAGCAGAGGGTAAAGTAGGCGAGCGGCTTGGGCATGACTGCATACTAACTGAATCAGGCTAAAAAGCAAGATGGGAGCACAGGTGGAACGTACCGACTGGCACAGGTTATCCCCGGCCGAGACATCAGAACAGCTGCAGGTTGATCCTGCCAGCGGCCTCAGCGTTGTCGAGGCAACGGAGCGTCTGGAACGCTATGGCCGTAATGAACTGACCGAGCAGGACACCCGTTCTCCCTGGCTGATCCTGTGGGAGCAGTTTACCTCAACCATGGCCCTGATTCTGATAGTGGCGGCCGTGATTTCAGGCCTGGTGGGATCGTTCAAGGATGCCGGCACCATCTTTGCCATTGTGATCCTATTTGCCCTGCTGGGGTTTTTTCAGGACTACCGGGCTGAGCGGGCCATTGCAGCACTGAAAAAGCTGGCAGTACCGCTGGTGCGGGTCAGACGGGATGGCCAGGCGCTGGACCTGCCGAACACCGAGCTGGTGCCGGGGGATATTGTGCTGCTGGAGGCTGGTAGTGTGGCCCCGGCTGACTGCCGCCTGCTTGAGGCTCACAGCGTGAAGGTTCAAGAGGCCCTGCTGACCGGTGAGTCCGAGGCGGTGGATAAACAGACCGCCAGTATTGAGGCAGCAGAACTGCCGCTGGGAGACCGGCGGAATCTGCTGTTTATGGGTACGCTGATCTCGTCCGGCCGTGCCGTGGCGGTGGTGGTGGCAACCGGTATGCAGACTGAACTGGGCAAAATCGCCACACTGCTGCAGCAGGTGGGGCAGGAATGGACGCCACTGCAGAAACGTCTGGACCGGCTGGGCAAGGTGCTGGCCGTGGTGTCGATTGCGGTGGCTGGTCTGATCTTTGTGGTGGGTTTGTTGCGTGGTGAGGCCTTGAAAGAGATGCTGTTGCTGGCGGTGAGTGTGGCCGTGGCGGCCATTCCGGAGGGGCTGCCGGCCGTGGTCACCATTACCCTGGCCCTGGGTGCCCAGCGGATGCTGACCCGTCGGGCACTGATCCGTCGTCTGCCGGCTGTAGAGACCCTGGGTGGCGTGACCGTGATCTGTAGCGACAAGACCGGTACCCTGACCCAGAACCTGATGACCGTGACCAGCCTGATTGGTGGGGATGCTCTTTTGGAGGGTCAAGGGTCAAGGGGCAAGGGGCAAGAAGAAACTAAACGACTGCTGTTGGTGATCGGCGTGCTGTGTAATGATGCGGTGCTGAAGGTCGAAAACGGTGAAGAGTTGGTGCTGGGGGACCCGACCGAGGGTGCGCTGGTCACGGCTGCCGCTGCTGCGGGGATCCATCGTGAGGAGCTGGAGCGATCACTGCCGCGTATAGACGAGATCCCCTTTGATTCGGTCAGTAAACGAATGATCACCATACATGGGCTTAATCCTGACGTCCCTTGCCTCTTGCCCCTTGCCCCTTGCCCCTCTTTTTCCAAGCTCCTGGCAGTCAAAGGTGCCCTGGACAGCGTGCTACCCCTGTGCGACCGCCTGTTTGTCAACGACGCCTTCACTGCCCTGATCGAACAGCATCGCCATGCTGTGCAGGCCGCTGCTGATGAACTCTCGGCTCAGGGACAGCGGGTGCTGGCACTGGCGCTGCGGATCATGCAGCCTGGAGATGACAGTCGGCCTGAAACGCTTGAGCAGAACTTTATCCTGATCGGCCTGGTAGCCCTGACTGATCCTCCTCGTGAAGAAGCAAAGGAAGCAGTGCAGCGCTGTTGTTCTGCCGGGATACGTCCGGTGATGATCACCGGTGACCATCCGCTGACCGCCCGGGCCATTGCCCGGCAGGTGGGTATTGATGATCAAAGCGGCGCCCTGACCGGTGTTGAGCTTGACCGTATGACACCGGAACAGTTTGACGAGGCAGTGGCAACGGTCTCGGTTTATGCCCGGGTAGCACCGGAACACAAGCTGCGGATTGTGGATGCGATCCAGCGTGCCGGTGGTGTTGCCGCCATGACCGGTGACGGGGTGAACGATGCCCCGGCCCTGAAAAAGGCCGATGTGGGGGTGGCCATGGGCAAGGTGGGTACTGATGTGGCCCGCGAGGCCTCGGACATGGTGTTGCTGGATGACAACTTTGCTACCATTGTGGCTGCGGTGGAGGAAGGCCGCACCATCTATGACAACATCCGCAAGTTTGTGGTCTTTTCAGTAGCGGGCAATACCGGCAAGATCCTGGCGGTGCTGATCCTACCGTTTCTGGGGATGGGGATGCCGCTGACGCCGTTGCAGCTGTTGTGGTTGAATCTCCTGACCGACGGCCTTCTGGGGCTGGGCATGGGAGTGGAGCGGCCTGAGCCTGACGTGATGCGCCGTCCTCCCATTGCGCCGGACAGTCAGATCTTTGATCGTCGTACTATCCGGTATGTGGTACTGACTGGCAGTCTGATCGGCGGTTCCTGCATGCTGGTGGCCTGGCTGACCTGGCAGGCCGGCGGCCCGTGGCAGACGGTTCTGTTTGCCTCGCTGGCCCTGGCCCAAGTGGCCCAGGCCATGGCGCTGCGTTCGTTCCGCAGCTCCTTTCTGCAGATGGGACCTCTGACCAATCCGCTTCTGCTGGGTATGGCGGCCAGTGTGCTGCTGCTGCAGG
>CAZYMK010000106.1:0-9594 GCA_964648885.1 uncultured Geobacter sp.
TATGGAGGAGTTGTGACCCGATACCCCTATCTGATGACTGCGGCTGTGGTTGCTGCGCTGCTGCTTGCAGACCAAGCCGCCTTTGCCGATGGCGAAAAAATCACCGAGGTAGTCGTGCGGGGTAATCGCCGGGTGGAGGCATCAGCTATCCTCAATGCGGTCAGTATCAAGGCCGGTGACACGCTGGTATCTGACCGAACCGATGCTGATATTCGTGCTATCTACAAGCTGGGACAGTTTCAGGAAGTGCAGGTTTCCAGTGAGTCGGTCAGTGGCGGGGTGCAGCTGGTTTACTCCGTGATTGAAAAGCCGATTGTGCGGGACATCCGCTTTGACGGCAACAAGGAGCTCAAGCAGGAAAAACTGCTGGAAGGCCTGCCGGTACGCCGCAATGCCATCTTTTCGCAGAAGGATCTTGATCGCGCAGTGGCCAAACTGAAAAAACAGTATCAGGATGAGGGCTACTACCTGGTTGCAGTTGAACCCCGCGTGGAACAGCGCACCCCGACCGAGTATCAGGTCACTTTCAACATCACTGAAGGAAAAAAAATCAGAATCAGCACCATCAGCTTTGAAGGCGCTACCGCCTTCAGTCCCCGTAAACTACGGGGTGTCATGGAAACCAAGGAAGAGTGGTTCATGTCCTGGCTGACCAGTGCCGGTACCTACAAGGAAGAGGTGCTGCGTAATGATGCCCTGCTGATTGCTGACCACTATCTGAACAACGGCTATATCAATGTCAAGGTGGGGGAGCCGGTTATCAAGCTGGCAGAGGACCAGGAATCACTGGTGGTTGACATCAGCATCACAGAGGGTGATCAGTTTCGAATCGGCTCCATTGGCTTCAAGGGTGATATCCTCTATCCTGAGCATGAGATCCGTAAAAGACTGAAAAGCGAACCGGGCGAGGTATTCAGCCGCGCTAATCTGCGGGCAGATATCGGTACCATCACCGATATGACCGCTGATAAGGGTTATGCCTTTAACAACGTTGATCCACGCACCACGCCGGATCCAGAGAAAAAGCAGCTTGACCTGGTCTTTGATGTTGAAAAGGGTGAGCTGGTCTACATTGAGCGGATCTCCATCAGTGGTAACTCCAAGACGCGAGATAAAGTGGCGCGGCGTGAGATGCGGCTGATGGAGGGTGAGCTGTATACGGCAACCGGCTTCAAGCGTAGCAAGCAGAACCTGATGAACACCGGCTTTTTTGAAGAGGCCAACGTGGCCTCTGCCAAGGGCAGCAGCAATAATAAGCTGAATATCAACGTGGACCTGAGAGAAAAACCCACCGGTGCCTTTACCATTGGTGGCGGTTACAGCTCACTTGACGGCCTGATCTTTCAAGGCTCGGTTTCGCAGTCAAACTTTCTGGGACTGGGCCTGAAAGGTAACGCCTCGGCTGCCATTGGTGGCAAATCCAACACCTACTCGGTGGGGCTGACCGACCCCTATTTTCTGGACAGCAAATGGACCCTGGGTGCTGATATCTACCGGACCGAACGGGAGTGGGACGATTACAGCGTCCGCCGCATGGGGGGTAATATTAAGGCCGGGTATCCGATTACCGACTTCATCGGCACCTTCTGGCTCTATAAGTACGAAATAAAAGACATCTACAACGTTATAAACCCGGCCATCATCCAGAATCCCGCGATTTACCCCTCATTACAGCCGGGCGAAACCACGACAAGCTCTCTGTATGCCAGTATTACCCATAACAACACGGATTTCCGCTTTGACCCATCAACCGGTATGGTCAACACCTTTTCGGTTGAGTATGCCGGCCTGGGTGGCACGAACAAGTATGTGCGAGAAATTTTAGACAACACGTTTTATTATCCGCTCTGGTGGAAGTTCGTGATCTCAACCAAGGTGGTGGTAGGGGCCATACAGGAGGCCGGAGGGGCGATTTCGTTGGATGAAAAGTTTTACCTGGGTGGCATCGGCACGGTCCGCGGCTATAGCGCCCACTCGATCAGCCCCTATGAATATGCGAACTACACGTACACCGACATCAACGGCAACACCCAGGTTTCCAGTTTACGCGTGAACACCGGTGGTGAAAAAGAGCTGTTCGGCAACGTAGAGATCAAGTTTCCACTGCTGCCGGAGTTCGGGGTAAAGGGGGTTGGCTTCTTTGATTATGGTAATGCCTGGAGTGGCGGCTGGAGTCCACCTAATGTCTTGATGAGCTATGGCGGCGGTATTCGCTGGGCCTCACCCATGGGGCCGTTGCGGTTGGAGTATGGTATACCGATCAACCCGCGCCCTGGTATTGACAACAAGGCCGGGCGGTTTGAATTTGCAATCGGCAGTCTGTTTTAGAAAAGGCTGCAAAGGAGAGAGACAATGATAAAGCGTTTGACACTGATGGTGGTGATGCTGGTATTTGCAGCAGGCTCAGCCTGGGCTGCCGAGGACAAAGTCGGCTATATTGACATGCAGCGGGCCTTGAACCTTTCTGAGGCGGGTAAGGCTGCCAAGGATCAGCTGCAGGGCAAGCTGAAGGGGTATCAGGAGCAGGTTAACAGTAAGCAGGCAGAGCTGCAGAAGCTCAAAAACGACCTTGAAAAACAGGGGATGACCCTGAATGAAGCGGCCCGTGCTGCCAAAGAAAAAGACTATCAGCAAAAACTGAAGGACTTCCAGCGTTTTACCAAGGATGCCGAGGAAGATCTGCAGGCCCGTGACGGTGAGCTAACCAAGAAGATTCTTGAACAGCTGGAAAAGATTGTGCAGGAATTCGGTAAGAAAAACGGTTACACCATGATCTTTGATGCCCGAGGCGCCGGGTTGCTGTATGCCGATACCAAGGCAGACCTGACAGACGAGATCCTGAAGGCCCTGAATGTTGCAATGGCAAAGAAATAGCGGACCGGAGCAGGCCAAATGCTAGAAACCAAGACCTTGCAGGAACTGGCCGAGTATCTGGGCGGTGTTGTCCGTGGTGACACAAACGCGACGGTCAACGGTCTTGCGCCGTTGGAGGCTGCCGGACCGGACAAGGTGACCTTTCTTGCCAATCCCAAGTATGCTGCCAAGGTGGCAGAAACCAGAGCCGGTGCAGTACTTATGGCGCCTGGTGGCGAATCATTCGGGCGCAATGTGATTGAGGTAGCCAACCCGTATCTGGGGTTTGCCAAACTGCTGACCCTGTTTTACACCAAACCCCATCCCCCGTTGGGGGTGTTGCCCGAAGCGGTGATCGGTACCAACGTGACACTGGGTGAGGGTATCAGCATCTACCCTGGTGCGGTGATCGGCAATAATGTCACTATCGGCGATCGAGCCGTGATCCATCCTGGCGCAGTGATATATGACAATGCCGTTATTGGTGATGATTGCGTGATCCATGCCCATGCCGTGGTGCGAGAACGCTGCCGGCTGGGTAAACGCTGCAAGCTGCAGCCTGGTGCCGTGATCGGCAGTGACGGATTTGGCTATGCCCCGGATGGCAGTTCCTACTATCCGATTCCCCAAATCGGCATTGTGGTGTTGGAAGATGATGTTGAGATCGGCGCCAACAGTACGGTTGATCGGGCTGCACTTGAAGTGACCCTGATCCGGCGCGGTACCAAGCTGGATAATCTGGTGATGGTGGCCCACAACTGCCAGATTGGTGAGGATTGCATGATTGTCTCCCAGGTGGGGATAGCTGGATCCAGCAAGATCGGCAACCATGTCACCCTGGCCGGACAGGTGGGGGTAGTGGGGCATGTTTCTATTGGCGATAACGTGATTGTGGGGGCTCAGGCCGGTGTACCTGGTTCACTGGCCGCAAACGCTTATTACAGTGGTTCACCGGCCATGCCGCACAAAGAATGGCTGAAGACCATGGGGACATTGCCCAAACTGCCTGAGATGCGCAAGAAACTGTCGGAGCTTGAAAAGAAGATCGCCGAGCTTGAGGCCCGGCTGGCTAAGGAGTGAGAGCATGGACCAACCGACCTTGCCGATGGATGTGAATGCCATCATGAAGATCCTGCCGCACCGCTATCCGTTCCTGCTGGTGGACCGGATTGTGGAGCTTGAACATGGTAAGCGCTGCGTGGGGATCAAGAACGTCAGCATCAACGAACCGTTCTTTCCGGGCCATTTCCCCGGCCATCCGGTCATGCCGGGAGTACTGATCGTGGAGGCCATGGCCCAGGTAGCCGGGATTATGGCCTATCTGGCTTCCGATGAGGAAACCCGTAAGAAAGTCAGCTATTTTATAGCCATTGACAGTGCCAAGTTCCGCAAGCCGGTGGTGCCGGGTGATCAGCTGCGGATCGAGATCAATACTACCCTGAACCGGCGCGGTATCTGGGGCGTGGACGGCAAGGCGTTTGTGGACGGCAAACTGGTGACCGAAGCATCGTTGAAAGCCACCTTTGCACCGGCAGAATAAACAGGGAGCCTTTATGAGCATACATCCAAGTGCGGTCATCCATCCTTCTGCACAACTGGCCGACGATGTTGAGGTTGGTCCCTATGCTATCATCGAAGAGCAGGTGATCATCGGCAAAGGGACCACCATCGGTCCCCATGCCTTTATCGGTAAATGGACCCAGATGGGGAACGATAACCGGATCTTTCACATGGCATCGGTTGGTGCCCCTCCTCAGGATCTAAAATACAAGGGTGAGGAGTGCTGGACCAGGCTGGGCAACGGCAACGTGGTGCGCGAGTTTGCGACAATCCACCGTGGCACCGTTACCGGCCACGCCGAGACCGTGGTGGGCAATAGCAACCTGCTGATGTCCTACTCCCATATTGCCCATGATTGTATTGTGGGTAACGGCAATGTCTTTGCAAACTCCGCCACGCTGGCTGGGCATGTCACTATTCAGGATAATGTGATCCTGGGCGGCCTGGTGGCAATCCACCAGTTCGTAACAATCGGCTCGTACTGCATGCTGGGAGGCGGAACTCTGGTCGGGCTGGATATCCCGCCCTACATGATTGCAACCTCCGGCGGCAAGCGTGAGGCGATGTTGCGTGGCCTGAACCTGATCGGCCTCAAACGGCGTGGTTTCAGCGACGAGGCGATCCGTGGCCTGAAAAAGGCCTACAAGACCCTGTTTATGGCCGGGCTTAAACAGGATGAAGCGATTGCGAGGATCAGGTCTGAGATTGTCGGGTGCCCTGAGGTGGATACCCTGTTGGGCTTCATCGAAAAATCGGAGCGGGGGATCTGCAGAGGATGAGCGCGCTGCGTACGGCGGTGATCGGCGTCGGTTATCTGGGGAATTTCCATGCCCAGAAATACGCGGCTCTGGAAGAGGCCGAGCTGGTCGGTGTGGTGGACAGCGATGCTGCCCGAGCAGCTGAAGTGGCTGCAGCGTGCGGATGTAAACCGTTCAGCGATTACCGCGAGTTGATTGGCCGGGTAGATGCCGTCAGTGTGGTGGTGCCGACCCAGTTTCATTATCAGGTGGCCAAGGATTTCCTTGCCGCTGGGGTGCATGTGCTGATTGAAAAACCGATTACGGTCACCATCGATCAGGCCGACGAGCTGATTGCCTTGGCTGATGCAGGCCGTCTGGTCTTTCAGGTGGGACATCTGGAACGTTTCAATCCGGTGATGATGGCGGCTGAAGAGGTGCTAAACGAGCCATTGTTTGTGGAATCGGTGCGGATTGCGCCGTTCAAGCCCCGTGGCACCGATGTCAACGTGGTGCTGGACCTGATGATCCATGATATTGAGATCATCCAGCATCTGGTCAAATCACCGGTGGCCCGGATCGATGCCGTTGGCGCGCCGGTTTTCACCGGCGAAGAAGATATTGCCAATGCGCGGATCGCCTTTGAGAACGGTTGTGTGGCCAATGTAACCGCCAGCCGGATCAGCCTGAAGAGTGAACGGAAGATGCGGATCTTCCAACGTGATGCCTACATGACCCTTGACTTTCAGAACAAGAAGGTGTTGGTGGCCAAAAAGGGTGCAGGAGAATTGTTGCCCGGTGTCCCCAATGTACAGGTGACCGAGCGGGAGCTGGGGCAGTCCGATCCGCTGATGCTGGAAATCACCTCTTTTGTGGAGGCAATTAAAGAAGAAAAACAACCGCAGGTCAGCGGTCGGGATGGTCGGATGGCATTGGAGACGGCACTCAAGATCAATCAGAGCCTGAACAGGTTGCAGCCGTGAGGCGTTGCGATCAGATGACGACTGGGGCCGTTGGCTGGTGAAGGCTGATGCGGTGAACCGGGTGATGATCGTGGCCGGTGAGGCATCCGGTGACATCTACGGTGCAGGGCTGATCAGAACAGTTGCCGCAGAGAAGCCGGAGGTTGTTTTTTTCGGCATCGGCGGGATGCGCATGCGCGAAGCTGGCTGTGAGATCCTGGTTGATTCGGCTGACATGGCGGTGGTTGGCCTGATTGAGGTACTGAAGCATTTTAAGGTAATTGCTGCCGCCTTCCTGAAACTGAAAAAAATCCTGCTGAACAACCCGCCCGACCTTCTGATCCTGATCGATTATCCCGGTTTTAACCTGCGCCTGGCCAAGGTGGCCAAGCGGGCAGGTGTCAAAGTGCTGTACTACATCTCCCCCCAGATCTGGGCCTGGCGACAGGGCCGTGTACACAAGATCAAGCGCCTGGTGGATCAGATGGCGGTGATCCTGCCGTTTGAAGTGCCCTTCTATGAACAAGCGGGTGTGCCGGTCTCTTTTGTAGGACATCCCCTGGCTGATCTGGTACAGGTCTCCCTGACCAGAGAGCAGGCTGCCGCGTCCTTTGGCCTGGATCCGAGCCGGTTGGTGGTGGGGCTCTTTCCCGGCAGTCGTCGCAGCGAGGTGAGCCGCCTTTTACCCACCATTCTTGATGCAGCACGTCTGTTACATCAACGCTTCCCCACTCTGCAGTTTGTCCTGCCCCTGGCATCAACCCTTTCCCATGACGATCTAGCTCCCTGGCTTGACAGTTGTGATCTACCGATAACTATTACCCGTGAGCGGATCCATGATCTGATCAGGGCCTGTGATGCCGTGATTTCAGTATCCGGGACGGTGACGCTGGAGGTAGCCCTGGTGGGCACGCCGCTGGTGATCATCTACAAACTGGCACCGCTGACCTTCCAGCTGGCCAAGCGGCTGGTCAAGGTGGAGCATATCGGCCTGTGCAACATCGTGGCAGCCGAAACGGTCGCTCCTGAGCTGATTCAGGATGATGCCACGGCACAACGTATTGCGCTTGAGATTGAACGGCTGCTTGATGATCAGGTTAATCGTGCGGTAAGAACACGGCTTGGCCGTGTGCACGAACGTCTGGGAGGCGGTGGTGCCAACCAGCGGGTGGCAGCAATCATTCAGCGGTTATTACAGAAAGAAATGCCATGAAACGGCTTATCTGGATCCTGCAGACCGCAGTTTTCTACTGCTTTACCTGGTTGGTTGCCCTGATGCCGGAGTGGATGTCCGAGCGGGTGGGTACCGGTTTGGGCCTGCTCATGCGTCGGGTAATCGGGAAACGGCGCAGAATAGCCGAAGACAATATCGCCCGTGCCCTGGAATATATGCGCTCCCAGCCGGGGTGGGACTGTACGATCCCTGACGCCGAGGGGATCGCCCGGGAGACCTTTCGTAATATCGGCCGTGCTCTGGTGGAGGTCTGTCGTCTGTATCACGGGCACGGATCAGAGTTGATTAATCGGATAGAGCTGCGGGGTAAGGAACATTATGAGGTTGCTGCAGCCAAAGGTAAGGGCCTGATATTTCTGACCGGCCATTGTGGCAACTGGGAGTTAATGGCCCTGGCGAATGCCCGGCTCATCGGCTCCACCATGTCGGTGGTGGCCCGTCGGCAAAACAATCCTTATCTGAACACCATGGTTGAAAAGATGCGGATGCGCTATGAAAACCGGGTTATCTACAAGGATAATGCGCTCAAAAATATGATGTCGGTCCTTCGCAAGCAGGGTACGATCGGACTGCTGGTGGACCAAGCGGTGTTCCCCGAGGAAGGATGTCTGATCAGTTTTCTGGGCCGACCTGCCTGGGCTTCACGTGCTCCGGTGCTGCTGGCACGAAAACTGGGAGTACCGGTGGTGCCATCGTTCATTTATCGAGAGGGAGATCATTATTGTATTGAGATCTATCCGGAGCTTGTTTTTGGAGGTGATGCCTCCGATGACGGCTGGGCTGCCGATGTAAAGGTCTACTCAAGCGCCATTGAAAATTTTATTATCCGGCACCCCACCAGCTGGTATTGGGTGCATCGTCGCTGGAAGCGAGCCGGAGCGCCGGTGTCATGATCTGGCCGCTGCTCTATGCCCTGCTGACCTGGATCGCCCTGCCGTTTGCGCTGCTGTACCACGGTTACCGTTCCATCAGTCGCGGCAGAAAGAGTGCCTTTGGCGAACGATTAGGACGGCTGGCGCCGTCAGCTGCTGCCGCGCTGCAGGGCAATCCGGTTATCTGGCTCCATGCCGTGTCAGTGGGGGAGGTGATGGCGGCCCGTCCTTTACTGAAGGGGTTGCGACAGCGGTATCCTGATTATCGGCTGCTGCTGACCGTCACCACCGAGACCGGTCGGGTGGTGGCTGAACGGGACGGTCTGGTTGATGCTGTCACCTACTTTCCGTTCGACATCGGCCCTGCAGTACGTCGCCTACTGAACAGCATCTCACCGCTGGCGATCATCATTATGGAGACCGAGATCTGGCCGGTTTTCAGCCTGGAGGCGCAGCGCAGGGGCATACCGCTGCTGCTGGCCAATGGGCGAATCTCAGGGCGATCATTCCCCCGCTATCAAAGGTTTGCCTGGTTCTTCAGGCCGGTGCTGGAACGATTCAGCGGGCTGGGTATGCAGAGCGAGGATGATCTGCAGCGGATTCTGGCCATAGGCGCCCCGACTGAACGGACCCGCGTTCTGGGCAATCTCAAGTACGACATCCCTTTTGGGCCGGTGGAAGTGGATGAACGTCGGCAGCTGCGTGAGCAGTACCGCATTCCGGATGGACTCAGCGTACTGACAGCCGGCAGCACCCACCCCGGTGAGGAGCTGCTGGTGCTGGATGCCTGGTGCAGCCTGCTGAAGAGTCTTCCCGAACTGCTGCTGATACTGGTCCCTCGTCATCCTGAGCGGGCCGGAGAAGTTGAGCAGCTCCTCATCGGCCGTGGCGTATCCCTGGTAAGACGGTCGCTGTTGGAGCAGCAGCCGCAGCAGTGCCGTGCCGGTCAGGTGCTGCTGGTTGATACGGTGGGAGAGCTGATGCAACTGTACACTCTGTCAGATCTGGCTTTTGTGGGGGGCAGTCTGGTGGCCACCGGCGGCCATAACCTGCTGGAGCCTGCCTCACGGGGAATCCCGCTGGTATTTGGGCCTTATATGGATAATTTTGCTGAGATCAGATCATTAGTGCTTGACTACGGGGCTGGTGTGCAGGTGTCAAACCAGCACGAGCTACAGGAAGCGGTTGTTGAGTTTTTGATAACCCCTGAGCTGCGGCAGGTGGTCGGTACCAACGGCCTGAAGCTGTTGCGGGATAGCGGCGGCGCGGTTGATCGGCATCTGGCCATGCTGGCCGAGGTGCTGTCGCCATGAACCTGACGGTCTGGTGGCGCGGTCTGGCAGAGGGGAGCCGATGTGGTTCGGTGGCGCTGCTGT
>CAZYMK010000107.1:0-9572 GCA_964648885.1 uncultured Geobacter sp.
ACTACCATCTTAAACTCGACTGTTTTTTGTCTTGACTATGGGGTCCACTAAACAGGTCATGGGCCGGCCGGTCTTCCAGGTTGCGGCACTGTTCCTGAAAGAAGGGACAAATCCCTTCGGCCAGTTTGTCCTGGCCTTCTTCAAGACCAGCACGGCGACCAGTTAGCTGAGCCAAGTCTGTCTTCAGCTGTTCAAGGCTGCTCTGTTGTGCTGGTAGTCCGGCAACACTATCCAGCAAGGTCTGGTCAGGCTGCAGGCTGGTACGGGTAGTTGCAAAGCCAGACTCTTCTTCAGCAAGCAGTGCTTCGGTTTTGGCAATCTCCGCCTGTTCATGCTCTACTGACTGGGTCAATCGTTGGGCTTCCTTCTCAAGTGTGCTGATTTCCTTCTCTGCTGTGCGTCGTTGTTGCTCTCTGGCACGAAGTTCAGTCAGATGCGCTTCAGCTACATCATAGGCATTTTTGCCAGCGCGGGAGGCCTCCACAATCTCCTTAGCCTTTTTGCTGGTTTCAACTTCTTTCTGCTTGTCTGTAATCTTGTCGGTGCCGTCCTTCACCCGGTCTGCAGTCCGTTGCAGATCTGCTGTCAGGGTGGTGATTGCCTTTTCCTGAGCATCCAGATCAACCAGTTGGGCCTCTGCCTGTTGAAGAGCAACTTGCTTTTGCTCAAGCTCAGTCTGTTTCTGCAACAGTGTGGTTGCTACGGTGTTCAGCTCCTCCTGTTTCTGTGGCAAGACTATGACATGATCCTGCAACAGCTTGACCTCAGCGGTAAGAACATCAATCTTTTTCTGTACTGCTTTCAGAAGGTCGCTGGTTCCTTTGTAGGTGGTGCGCCAGGCATCAATCCCCAGAATCTCGTCAAAAGCTTCTTGGCGCTTGGTCTGCTGCTTGATGATGAACGGGCCAAGAAATTCGTTCTGGAACGGACCAATCACCAGCTTGAACTGCTCTGCCAGTCTGCGGCCATTGTTCAGCCCCAATAGCTCGGCAATACGTGCCTCGGTCTCGTCAGCATTGGCATGCTCCTCAACCTCAAAGCTACCAACAGTCCCCTTATACAGCAGCCATTTGCTGGGGGTGCCAACAGTACGGCTTGCCTTCCAAAGTTCATCAGCTGAGGTCTTGAAGACAACGCTGATTTCACCCTTCTTGGCGCCGATGGAGAGAAACCGGTCTATGTTGGTGACAAAGTCGCGGGCATCCACGCCAAACAGGGCATACCCAATTGCCTCAAATACCGTGCTCTTGCCCACACCATTGGGGCCGGACAGCACGTTGATACCGCTGGAAAAGGTGAGTTCCCGGTCACGGTGGGACTTGATGTTTTTCAGGTGGATAGAGATGATCTGCATCGGTTATGGCTCCTGCAGGAGGCCCAGCAGTTCCTCCCCCTCTACATCACCCTTCAGCACCTGGTCCCGGATAGCCAGCGCCAGCCTGACCAGTTCATCCTCACGCCCCTTGTACTCGCTGCGGCTGGCAATCAGTTCATGCAGCACATCCTTTTCAATCTCGGCCAGGCTCTTTTTCTCGGTCTCGCTGCCTGATGCAGCAGTCACCAGAGAAAGGTGGTTTTTTATCTCTACATGCAGAGGAGTGCAGAGTTCATCCAAGAGCAACCGCAGCCGTTCACGCCCCAGCTCAAAAGGATGAAAGCACACCCTGCCGGTTAGTTTGATCTCCAGAAGCGGTCTGCGCTCATCCTTTAATCCGGCCAGCTTGTCAGTCAACTGAGTGCGGAACTGCTCCATGGCTTGATCAGCATGCTCGGCTCCATCCAGGTTAATGGTCATTACCAACATGGGTCGGGGATTGGTGGGGCGGAACTGATGCTGGTACTGCCCATCCTTCACCGTAACCAGGTAATAGCCTTTATCGTACTTCTCTTCGCCAAAGTTCACGCACTCGGGCGATCCGGGGTTAAAGGCGTACGGTTTATTGTTCTGGTCATTGATGATGTATGGTTTGTGACCATGCCCCAAGGCAACATAGTCAAAGGTATCTGCAAGGGGCAACGCCTCTTCCGGCTTCATGTTGCCGATCTCCACCGGCGAATAGGTCCAGACGCCAACATGGAAGAGCAGGATGTTGTTCTTGGTGGTTACAGCCTCGCAGATGCGGCCAACATGCTTGCTAGCCTGGGTGCCAATGTACCCGAGGCCATAAATGTTCAGCCCCTTGATCTCAATATGCCCGCCAATGCCTTGCTCATAGTCATAGGGATCAAAGCGATAATCACCGGTTTCAGTCCGGCTGGGACGGAGGAGATGGATATAGCCCATCTGTGATAGCGCCTCCATCCAGGAGATGCTGTCACGGCGGTGAATCCAGTCGTGGTTGCCTTCAACGGCGATGCAGGGGATGCCGGCATCTTTCAGCGGTTGCAGGGTTTCGATGGTGCGGGCGAAGGTGCGGGGGAGAATCTGGCCGGTGTGGAACAGGTCGCCGGCGATGAGGACAAAATCAACCTGTTCGGCGATAGCGTCGGACACGATGCACGAGAGCGTGTGAAAAAAGTCTTCGTAGCGTTCAGCTTCTCCGGTGGATGTGCGGTATGTTTTGCCGAGGTGGATATCGGAGGTATGAATAAATTTGGTCATATCTTATCTGTTTTTCCTGAAATTCTCCGCCTGCTCAAAAATCTCCTTGTACACCTCATCCCGATCAACAGGCGGATAGCCGTATTCAGCCAGCAGAATGATAAGGTCAACCTTTAGCTCCGCCTTGATGTCATCCCGCTTGCTCCAGTCGGTATACTTCGCTTTGTCATCGACAACTTCCTTCACTTTCTGTGCCAGCACAATCATCTTATCGTCAGGATACACAAAGTCATACTTGATGGTCAGTGCCTTCAGGATGTCGTAGAAAGCCTTTTCCTCGAAGTCGATACCGAGATCAGCAAACGATTCTTTTTCCTTCTTCAATGCCTGGAACAGGTCGATAATCTCGTTGCTGAAATCATCCAGCACATTGCTGACCAGAACGTTCTGCTCTTTACGCTCGTTGTATTTGTCAACCAGCGCCTTGAACATTTTCGAGAAATCGGCGGCCTTCACCTTGTTGGTCTTTCTAAACTCGGCAATGGCCTTTGCCAATAACTGCTGAAGCAGTTTGATTCTGGTATTCGGCAGCTTGATCTTGCTGATCTTTTCCAGATAGTCATCAGAGAAAATATCAACCCCCGCTGCCGCACCTTCACCCATCTTAAAGATCTCTTCCACCCCGTTGCTTTGCAGGGCATCCTTAATCATCTCCCTCACTTTGGCGTTCATCTGCGCCAGGTCAGGAGCGTTCCCCCTGGTAAGCTTAAAGACAATGGAGCGCACTGCCATGTAAAAATGGATGTAATCGCGCTCTGAGTGGCTAAGCTGGTCGCTGCCACAGCAGATATCATAAGCGGCTTTCAGGCGTTTCACCAAGTGCATGAAACGCTTCTCGATCTTATCCGTTATCTGGACAAACTCTGCCGCCATATTCAGGCAATGGAGCTGTTGGAGGGGCTTACCGGAGAAATAGGGAGCCATGTCGAACTTGTGAAACAGCTTTGCCAGCAGGTCGAGATGGTCTTTCACCACCACGACAGATTGGGTGATCTCCTCAATGTTCGAGCTATCGGTCTTGGAATATTGAGCCAGCGCCAGGTTCATCTGCTTCTTGATGCCGATGTAATCCACCACCAGCCCCTTATCTTTACCGGCGCACTTACGGTTTACCCGCGAGATGGTCTGAATCAGGTTGTGCCGCTGGATCGGCTTGTCGATGTAGATCGTATCAAGGGCAGGCACATCAAAGCCGGTCACCCACATATCCACCACAATGGCGATTTTGAAGTTTGACTTTTCATTCTTGAACTGGCGGTCCAGTTCCTTCCGGTACTCCTTGGTGCCGAGCAGATCATACAGCTCTTTCGGATCATCCTGACCGCGTGTCATCACCATTTTGATCCGTTCCATCGGCTTGATCTCTTGCCGTTCCCTCTCGGTGAGCACTGCGCCATCTTCGCACACTTTCACTTCTGCCCATTCAGGACGCAGGGCGATGACCTCTTTATAAAAGTCATAGGCAATCTGCCGGTTGCTACTGACAAACATCGCCTTGCCCTTAACGGTTGCCCCTTCAGCAATGCGGTTCTCATAGTGCTTCACAAAATCATCAGCTAAAGCCTTCAAGCGATCAGGGTCACCAAGAATGGCATCCATGTTGGCGCTGGCCTTTTTGCTCTCTTCAATGGCGTAGTTACTGGCCCCTTCTTCTGCGCACTTGGCGTAATACTCTTCAATCTCTTTCAGTTTTTTGCTGTCAAGAACCACTTTGGCGGCGCGCCCTTCATAGACAATCCGCACCGTAATTTCATCCTTCACCGATTCTGTCATTGTGTAGGAGTCCACCACCCCGCCAAAGACATCAAGGGTTGCGTCAATCGGTGTACCGGTAAAACCAACGTAGGTTGCATTGGGCAGCGAATCGCGCAGATACTTGGCAAAGCCGTACTTCTTCACCACACCGTTCTCGGTAATGCGGATTTTCTGATCCATATTCACCTGACTGCGGTGGGCCTCGTCTGATATGCAGACCACATTATTCCGGTCGGTGAGGAGCTGAGTATCTTCGGTAAACTTGTGGATGGTGGTCAGGAATACACCGCCGCTCATCCGGCCTTGAACCGTCAACGCGCTGAAGTCAGGGGCCTCCTCGGCGGCCAGTGCTGCCCCGGTTTCGTTTTCATTGCTTATCAGCGGATAATTGTCCGGGGCTTTCAACAGATTCTGCATCGGCCCGCCCAGCCGCTCCCGTAGCTCGGCACGGCTTTCAACACTCACCACCTCATTGTCGCCAATAAACTCCTTTGCACTGGTAAACTGGGTGGAAAGCTGGTCGTCCAGGTCGGTACGGTCGGTGACAAGCACAATCGTCGGGCTGGCGAAATACTGGCTCTTCATCAACAGCCGCGTCAGGAACAGCATGGTGTAACTCTTGCCGCAGCCGGTGGCTCCGAAATAGGTGCCGCCCTTACCGTCACCATCTGGCCGCCGATGCTCAGAGATATTCGCATACAGCTTGGTGGCGGCGTAATACTGTGGATAGCGGCAGACGATCTTTTCTTCCTTCTTGGAGCTGTCGGGAAAGAAGATGAAATTATGGATCACATCGCGCAGCCGGTGCTTGTTGAACAGCCCTTTGATCATGGTAAAGAGCGAGTCTATCCCGTCCTTCTCCACTGTTTCGCTGCCGCTGATCTTGCGCCAGGCATAGAAGAACTCATAGGGAGCAAACAGAGAACCCATCTTGTTGTTCACTCCGTCGCTGACCACGCAGAGGGCGTTGTATTTCAGTAGTTCCGGGATGTCGCGGCAATAGCGCACCGTCAACTGGATATATGCATCATGAATGGTAGCCTCTTCACGGATGGCGCTCTTGAACTCAAACACCACCAGCGGCAGGCCATTGATGTAGAGAATCCCGTCCGGGATACGTTTTTCATAGCCGGTTATTTCAAGCTGATTGACAATCTTGTAGCGGTTGCGGTCTGCGGGGGAATAGTCGATAAGCTGGATAAACAGGTCTTTCTGGTTGCGGTCTTCCCGTTTCAGCAGAAAACCATCAGACACCAGCTTCATAAATGCCTTGTTGCTGCCGTACAGATCAGAAGCGGGCAGCAGTTCCAGCTTACGGATGATCTGCTCTATCTCTGCCTGGGTGATGTCGTCACTGGCGTACTGCTCCCGCAGAAACTTCCGCAGATCGTCTTTGATCAGCACTTCATCAGGGGCGCGTGAGATGTTTTCTCCCAGCAGATGGGGATACCCTTCTTCTCCGAGAAGTTCGATGATTGCCTGCTCAAGTTGAGCTTCGGTGAATTTTGACATTTACTTGTTTACTGCTGCAGTGTTGGTTGCCTGCGCTTCAGGAGGTTGCGCCGTTACCCGTTCTATCTTTCCGTCATGCCAGACAATCAGAGAAGTTCCGGTCTGTGCTGCCACCTGTCCGGCACGTTTTGCCGCCCGGCGGATGGCGTTGATCGAGCTGGCCATATCCGTGTCTTTTGCCTGTTCTATTGATTTGCTGTTCATGGCTTTTCACTCCAGTCTACAAGTTGCGGTTCGTCTCCGGCATTATGGTACAGCGCCCAGGAATCCACAATATCCCGGTACAGTGATTCAAAGTTGTTGCGTCCGGCAGTAAAGCGTCTGCGGATAACCTCTTCCGGCACATCATGGCCACCCTGCCGCACCCGTTCGGCAACACGGGCAATAGCCATCTCTGACGAAGGGAGTTCCAGAAAAAAGAGTTTAACATGGTAGCCATCCGCCTGCCAGAGCGGGATCATCCGCGCATAGGTTCTACCCGCCAGGGTAGTCTCAAAGGCAAAGCTTGTGCCGTGCCGGGCATACTCGGCAATCTCCGCCAACATCAGCTTACCTGCTTTAACTGCTGCAAGTTCAGGGCGAAAGGGAGAGAGTCCCGCCGCAATCAAATCAGCATTGATGAATATCGGGCAACCGGCTTCATTCGGCAGAAACTCGCGGGCAAAGGTGGTTTTACCGGCACCGTTGGGACCGGCAATAATGACGATCTTCTTTTCGCTCATGCTTCACTCTCGTCAAAAAGTTCGATGATTGCCTGTTTAAGCTGGGATTCCGTGAATTTCATGAGGTTCCTTTTTGTGCCATACCAGATAAAATCAACCTTTCCAGTTTAGAGAGGTTAAACAATTCGTTCTCAAGACTAGTTTTTAAATTATATAACTTACTTAAAACATTGTATAAAAATTCTTCCAACGAAGAATCTGGCAATATTAGGTTGAATCCAAAAAGATGTTCCAATGTAACGCTCGCTTGATTAGCGCTGCCTTGTGCTCCAGTTATTACATAACCAGCGAATTTTTCATTCGCTAAGGCATAATAAATAAAAAACTGCTGTATTTTTCTTACTGCTCTCAATCGCACTGCATTTTGATTTAAGAGAGAGCCTCTAGCCAACATTGGGACCATAACCACCTTGCCAACCACTGAATCTGGATTATTAGGCCAAGATCCTACAGTAGAAATAATTATATCAAATTGATTAAGTCTGAACTTTTCATACGCTCCACATTGAGATTCATCAATACAATTACAATTTTCAATATCAATTGTATTCCCATCAAAATTTGAAACTCTAACAATAGGGATACCACATGACTTGTAATCCGATGACTTGAAAGCAAAGCCCTTTGAATAATTGATTTCAAATCCTAGAGTTGAAAGTTTCCACCCCTTCGGAATCTCCTGTTTCAACACCTCATTGAAAACCATCTCCCCGCCGCTGGACTTGTACGGCTGGCCTTCAAGCTCCGGTTCGCCGATGGCAGCTGCATACTCTGCGGAGATGGGAAACTCAAAGTCCACAAACCACTGCTTATAGATCGCCTGCGCCGTTTCTTCCAGCTTCTGATTCAGGCGCTCGTTCAACTTTATCCGGTCAACAATGGTGTGGTATTCCTTCACAATCTCACGCTGTTTTTCGATTGATGGCATCGGCAGCTCAACATCGCACATCTCTTCCCAGTCAAACAGCTCGCGCACACTGCCGTGGGACTTGAAACGGGCGTAACGGTCGAACTCAGGCCGCCGAAACCACATCATCAGATATTCTGGTAGAAGCGTGTCGTGGTCAATGATCTCAAAAACCGTGTAGGAGGTTGAAACAATGCACTCATCTACATTGAGCATGGCAATCGAAACTTTATCGCTATTTCTTGACGTTACAGGACCGTAGGCAAACTGGTTTTTCCTGACGATTTTGTACGTTGACATATCCGTTCCGATTATGTTGGCAATCGACGGAATAAACTCTTTGGAAACGCTGACCCCAAGCAATAATTTAACTGCAAGATCACTGTTCTTCTCAACGACCTCCCGGATGTATGGGCCGATCTTCTTATAATTTGATCTCATAGCCCAGTTCCTTGAATACATCCAATAGATCACTCTTCGACTTCGCTTCATCTTTCAACAGCGTGCTGAACTCGGCTTGTAGCAGGGTCATCTTCTCATCAAAATCAATATTCTCATCGCGGTTGATGAACTCGATGTACTTACTTGGAACCAGGGAATAGTCCTTCTCCCGTATCTCTTCGATCCCTGCCGAATAACAGTATTCCGCGATGTTATGATATTCCTTGGCGGCTCGCACATCCTGCCAGGTGTGAAAGGTGTTGGTGATGTCTGCACGATGCTGGTCGGAAAATTGGACGAATTTCTTTTCAAACGGCTCGCCCCATTGACGAAGATCCATGAACAACACTTCGTTTTCTCGATTCCGGTAATTACGGGTAACGTCACCGTGAGAGACGGTTCGCGCCTTCTTATTCTTGTTCAGAATCCAGAGGGTAACGCTGATGTCGGTGGTATAGAACATATTGCGCGGCAGGATGATGATTGCTTCAATAAGGTGATTCTCGATCATTTTCTTGCGGATGGCCTTTTCCTGGCCGTCACCGGAAAGCGCACCGTTGGCAAGGATGAAGCCTGCCGTGCCGTTTTCCGAAAGCTTGAAAACCATGTGAAGAATCCAGCCATAGTTGGCATTGCCGGTCGGCGGCACATCGTACCCGCTCCAGCGCGGATCATCGGTCAGTTCGTCACTGGCCCGCCAATCCTTCTGGTTAAACGGCGGATTGGCCATGATGAAGTCGGCCTTCAGGTCTTGGTGTTGATCCTTGCTAAAGGTATCATCAGCCTTCACCCCAAGATTGCCGGAAATTCCCCTAATCGCCAGGTTCATCTTGGCCAGCTTCAGCGTGGTGGTGGTCCCTTCCTGGCCGTAGATGGAAATATCCTTGGTGTTCCCCTTATGGCTGTCCACAAACTTCATCGACTGCACAAACATGCCGCCGGAACCGCAGCAGGGGTCATAAATGATCCCCCGGTACGGCTCGATCAATTCGGCAATCAGGTTGACGATGCTCTTGGGGGTATAGAACTCCCCTTTGCCTTTACCCTCCGCCAGGGCAAACTTGCTCAGGAAATATTCATACACCCGGCCAACCACATCCTGCGATTTATCGACAATGGTGTTGATGTTGCTGATGGTGTCAATCAGCGCGGCCAGCTTGCTTCGGTCAATATCAAGGCGGGAGAAGTAGTTGTCCGGCAACGCACCGGCCAGGGACTTGTTGTTCTTCTCAATGGTATGCAGGGCGGTATCAACCTTGATCGCCAGATCATCCTGCTTGGCATTGGCCTGGATGTAGCTCCAGCGGGACTCCTCCGGCAGGTAGAAGACATTTTTCATGGTGTAAAATTCCACCATATCAAGGTACTTCTCTTTCCCTTCCTTGATGATCTCCTGCCGCCGCTCGTTGAACTTGTCGGACGCGAATTTCAGGAAGATCAGACTCAGCACCACATGCTTGTATTCTGAAGGCTCAACCGAGCCCCGCAGCTTATTGGCAGAATCCCACAGGGTTTCTTCAAAGCTCTTGGATTTTTTGGATGTTGTTTTTTCTTTTGCTGGTTTGGCCATTTGATTCCTTGGCTCCTCGCTGTTTCAAGTGGGTAGCCTGAAATCAAGCTTGCCGGCAATGAG
>CAZYMK010000108.1:0-9560 GCA_964648885.1 uncultured Geobacter sp.
TGATCAGGGCGGCTGATTCTGCCATGTACGTAGCCAAGGAATCCGGCCGAAACAGGGTTTGTCACTACTCGGACCAAGCCACCAAACGGATGGCCTGATGTACCACTGCTGAAAGGAATATCCATGTATCGCCTCACCATCAAGACCGGCTTTGCCGCAGCCCATAACCTGATCAATTACCAGGGAGATTGTGAAAATCTCCACGGCCACAACTGGAAGGTGGAAGTGACGGTAACAGCCCGGGAGCTGGATCATGCCGGACTGGCCATTGACTTTAAGGTGCTGAAAAAAAAGACCAATAATCTGCTTGACGAACTGGATCACAAGTATGTCAATCAGCACCATTTCTTTCTCGATCTCTCGCCATCATCAGAAAATATCGCCCGCTACCTTTACCTGGAGTTGTCAAAGCTGCTGAATGACGGCAATGTAAAGGTAGAACGGGTCGGGGTATGGGAGTCGGACAATGCCTGTGCGGAATACTTTGATGCATGACACCACGCCGCTGATTGAGGTCTTTTCGTCGTTGCAGGGAGAAGGGGTCTTGGCCGGCTATCGCCAGATCTTTATCCGTTTTCCCGGCTGCAACCTTGATTGTGCCTTCTGTGATACCCGAACTGAGGCACCTCCGGTCTGCAGGATTGAGACAAAGCCCGGCAGCGGGGCCTTCAGCGATCACCCCCAGCCGATCAGCCTCTCCACGGTGCTGGATCTGGTTCACCGCTGGTGCCATCAACTGCCCGATGCCCATCATTCCATCAGCATCACCGGCGGTGAGCCAATGCTGCATGCCGACCTGCTGGCCCACTGGCTGCCGGAGCTGAACATCCTGCTGCCCGTGCACCTGGAAACCAATGGTACCATGCCGGAGTATCTGCCCCGCTTGATAGAACATCTGGATTTCATCTCCATGGATATCAAACTGCCCACCTCGGCAGCCACCCCGGCCTTCTGGCATGAGCATCGCTGCTTCCTTGAGATTGCTGTGGAGCGGGAGGTGTCGGTCAAGGTGATTGTTGGCGAGTTGACCAGCCAGCAGGATCTGATCAAGGCAGCTGATCTGGTTGCTGAAATTGATGACGAAATCCCGTTTATCATCCAGCCGGTGACCGGTCGTGATGGACGGGTGGCTGTACCAGCAGAGCGGCTGCTCAGCTATCAGGCTGCTGTTGCCGGCAAGTTAGCCGATATCCGGGTGCTGCCCCAGATGCATCATCTGCTTGAGGTGCTGTAGACCATGCTGCTGGAAGAGATGACCACCCCCCAGGTAGAGGCAGCGCTGGCAGATGGCTGCAGCACGGTTTTTATCCCCTTTGGGGCACTTGAGGAGCATGGTCCCCATCTGCCGCTTGCAACCGATACCATCCAGGCCTATCAGGTGGGCAAACGGGCTGCCCAGATGATCCCGCTCTTTGTGGCACCGCCGATCCCCTACGGCAACTGCCGTTCCACCAACTGCCATCCCGGTACAATCTCCATCTCCACCACCACCCTACGCAGCCTGCTCAAGGATCTGGTTCGCTCGTTTTACCGTCAAGGGCTGCGGAATGTCGTGGTGCTGACCGGTCATGCCGGCGGTGCTCACCGCCTGGCCTTGCAGGATGCCGGTGAAGAACTGCTGGATGAACTGCCGGAACTGCGGATTGCCGTGGTTACCGAGTATGAACTGGCCAAAGATGAGGGCAGAGGGATTATTGAAACCCCGGGCGATGCCCATGCCGGTGAGATCGAGACCTCCCGCATCATGCACAGCCATCCCCAGTTGGTACAGGGGACAGCTCCCGAGGAGTATCCAAGCTTTCCTACTGGGATTCTGGTGCGGGACAAGCGCCGCTACTGGCCCGGAGGGGTGTGGGGAAATCCGGCAAAGGCCACTGCAGAAAAAGGGGCCAGGATCGAAGAGCTGGTGGCCCGCAAGGTGGTGGAGCTGGTACGGGCGCTGGAGTCTGGGCAGTATGTCTGATCCGCAGGTTTTACAAACATCGACCCTTTCTAACGGACTGCAGGTGACCATCCATGATATGAGCCGTCACTACTTTGGCGGCTACTGGCAGTTGAGCATGGAGGCCCGTTGTCTGGTGCCGCTGTCGGCTGCCGGGATTGATGACCCGGTGCGTCTTGGCGAGTTGCGTTGCCAGCTGGGAGATTCGGTACTGTTTGTCAGCAGCCTGGAGCAGATGGCGGTACCGCCTGATCAGGTTGAGCAGGCCCGTGCAGCCTTGGAGCAGCGGCTGTTGGCACAGGTGGTCCCGTTGCTGGAGCATCCTGATTTTGCTGCCCGCTTTGTGACCAAACAGTATCAACAGAAGCTCAAACGAACCCTACGCGGCATCCCCTGTCTGACATGAACCTGCATGAGCTGACCATTGAACGTCTGGCCCTGGGAGGAAGCGGGGTAGGGCGATTGAGCGGCAAGGTCTGTTTTGTGCCGTTTTCTGCGCCGGGAGACGGTTTGAAGGTACGGGTTGTGCGTGAGCATCGCTCGTACTGCGAGGCAGAACTGGTGGAGCTGGTTGAACCGTCGCCTGTTCGAACGGCTCCGGTCTGTCCGGTCTTTGGCCAGTGTGGAGGCTGTGACCTGCAGCATATCAGCTATGAAGCGCAGTGTTGTGCCAAGCAGCAACAGCTGCAGGAAACGCTGCAGCGGATAGCCGGAATGGTTGATCCGCCGGTTGTTGCTACGGTGCCGGCAGCTGATCAGTATGGCTATCGCGCCCGGGCACAGTTCAAACTGCACGCCACCACCCAGGGGCTGGCAGTGGGTTTTTTTCGCAGGGGCTCCCGGTTTGTGATTGACCTGCCCCACGGCTGCCCGGTGGTTACTGTAGCCATCAACCAGGCCGTCAAACGTCTGCGGGAAATCATACAGCAGCTACCGGACCGCCATCGTATCCCGCAGGTAAGCCTTGAAGAGGGGGTTGACGGGGTGGTGGCCATCATCCATTACATCGGCACCAATGCCTCGGCACTTGCGGAGCGGTTGCTGGCTGCCCGTGATGTACTGGAGCTTGCTGGCCTGTTTCTTCAGACAGGCCGCAAAGACAGCCTGCAGCAGGTCTACGGCAGCGGTGTGCTGCAGTATCTGGTGCCGACCTGTGCTGCAGTCGGTGCCGATCTTCAGCTGCAGTACGGGATTGGCGGTTTTTCCCAGGTAAATCGGCAGCAGAACCGCACTATGATCAATCTGGTCTGCAGTGCGGCCCAGCCTGCCGGTAATCACAGACTGCTGGATCTGTTCTGCGGTAACGGTAATCTGTCGCTGCCGATGGCTTCTCAGCTGCTGCAGCTGTGCGGGGTGGAAGGGTTTGCACCGTCACTTGCATCGGCAGTTGACAATGCCGGTCAACTTCGTGTAAACAATAGCACTTTCAAATGCCTTGCCGCTGAGAAAGCAGTTGCAGAGCTGCTGCAACGTAGGACACAATTCGATACCGTGCTGCTGGACCCGCCCCGTGCCGGTGCAGCGGAGCTGATGCGCATGCTGCCCCGGCTGGCAGCCGAACGCATCATCTATGTTTCCTGCGACCCTGCTACTCTGGCCCGTGATCTGGCGATTCTGTGCGGTTGCGCTGGCTACCATCTGGTGCAAGCCACACCATTGGATATGTTCCCCCAGACCGGTCACCTTGAAACTGTGGCCCTGTTGCAACAAGACCGATAATTAACCCTGCGTACCAAGAGCAAGACCGACATACAAGGAGTGTGTAATGAACAAGTCAGAACTGATCGAAACCTTTGCTGTCCAGCGTGAAATTTCGCACAAGCGGGCTGAAGAAGTGGTTAACATGATCTTCAACTCCATGAGTGAGGCGATGATTGCTGGTGAGCGGATTGAAATCCGCGGTCTGGGCAGCTTTGTGGTCAAGGAGTATGGTGCTTACACCGGGCGTAATCCCAAGACTGGTGAGCCGATTGAGGTACAGCCGAAGAAGCTGCCGTTCTTCAAGGTGGGTAAAGAACTGAAGGAGCGTATACTGGACGGCGAGTAGCAGTATGTCTTGCCGCATTGCTGCCATTGATCTGGGAACCAATACAGCCCGTCTGCTGATTGCCGATCTGTTTGATGACGGCAAATTTGAGCAGCGAGTCCTGCAACGGTCCATTGTACGTCTTGGCGGAGGTTTTTGCCGGGAACAGGGACTGGCTGATGAGGCCATGCAGCGTGCAGCAGACTGTCTGAAACAGTTCAGTGAGATTATCCAGCAGCAGCAGGTAGACCAGGTCCGTGCGGTTGCCACCAGTGCGGTGCGTGATGCCGTTAACGGTCAAGCCTTCATTGCCAGGGTGCTGGATGAGAGCGGTATCCGGCTGCAGGTGATTGACGGAGTGACTGAAGGCAGCATTGGTCTGGCAGGTTTGCTGGCAGGTCTGGATCAGCAGCCGCATCAGTTGCTGATGTTTGATGTGGGAGGGGGAAGCACCGAGTACACCTTTGCTCGGGGGGCTTCCCCTCTTTTTGTGCAGAGCCTGCCGTTGGGGGTAGTGCGTCTGACCGAAGGCAAGCCCGGCCCGACTGAAATGACCGAAAAAATAAACCGCGAGCTTGACCGGCTTCAGCAGCAGCTTGATCAGGCTGAGGTGATTGTCAGCGCGGATACGCTGCTGGTCGGCACGGCAGGCACCGCCACCACCCTGGCCGCCATCAGCCTTGGTATGAGCGAGTATGATTACCGCAGGGTCAATAATCATACCCTTGCTGGTGCTGAGATCAGACGGATCTACGAACTGCTGTTGCCGCTTTCCCCCCCGGAGCGGCTGCGTGTGCCCGGCCTGGAACAGGGGCGGGAAGACCTGATCATAGCCGGTTGTCTGATCACCCTGCTGACCCTGGAGCGTTTCGGAATGCACCAGATGCAGGTCAGTGATTACGGACTGCTTGAGGGACTGGTGGTAACTGACCCGGCAGTCGGTAAAAAAGAGCAGATAAGCCGGGGATTCATGGTATAACGTGTACAAGAGTAAAAGAGCTGTTCAGGAGCTTACGTGAACAACCTAGCGTATATGATGGGCAGGCAGCCGATATTGAATGGCCTTGAAGAAGTCGTGGGCTATGAGCTGCTGTTCCGTTCTCCAACCTCCCTGGCATCTGCCAATTTCAGTTCTCCGGTTCAGGCAAGTTCCCGCGTTATGTTTGATATGCTTTCCAGCTTTGGCATCCAGGAGATACTGGGTGAGCTGCACGGCTATATCAACGTTGATGACGACATGTTGTTGAGCGATGCGGTTGAACTGCTGCCTGCCGCCATGATCGGCCTTGAACTGCTGGAACACGTTGAGCTTACCCCTGCCATTATAGAGCGTTGCCGTGAGTTAAAGGCAAAGGGGTACCAGCTGGTGCTGGACGACCATCGTTTTGATCCCCGCTTTGAGCCGCTCTATAACGGCCTGGTGGATATCATCAAGGTGGATATGCTTGCCACCCCCCTTGAAGATCAGTACCGTGAAATGGAACTGTTTCAGCAGTATCCGCTCAGGGTACTGGCTGAAAAAGTAGACAGCAGGCATGTCTATCTTCGTTGCCGCAAAATGGGGTTTGAGCTGTTTCAGGGGTATTTTTTCGCCCGGCCCTCCCTGGTCAAAAAGACCCGCCTGACCAACTCGGCCGGCACCTTCTTCCGTCTGATGCAGCAACTGGCCAACGATGCCGATATTGACGAGATTGAGAACACCTTCAAGCAAAGCCCGGCCCTCACCTATAAACTGTTGCTGCTGGTAAACTCGGTGGCGTTTGCCTCCCGCGAAAAGATCCGTACGGTCAGGCATGCCATTACTCAGGTGGGGATGCAACATCTGAGGCGCTGGGTGCAGTTGGCTATCTTTGCCGATGATGGCGGCGTAGGGGCAAACAACCCGCTGCTGGATATGGCAGCGGTGCGGGCAGCCTTTATGGAAGAACTGGCACGACAGGAGCTGCAGAAGACCCGCCTGCTGCGTCAGGCCCAGCCGGAAGAATGCTTTATGCTGGGCACGCTGTCAGTGTTGAAGGAAGTGTTTGAGATCGGTGTGGATGAGATGCAGAAAAATCTCAACCTTTCGGATGACCTGATGGCAGCCTTGATTGACCATGAGGGTGACCTGGGTACCATGCTTTGTCTGGCCGAGCTGATTGAAAAGCTTGAATTTGAAGAAGCCGGTCTCTGTCTGGAGCGGCTGGGCATTGCCCCTGATCTGGTGCTTGCCTGTCAGCAGAAAGCCTATTCCTGGCGGCAAAATCTACTCTGATTATTTTGTACCTGTGCTTGCAAGCTGTTCCCGCGCCATTCTGGCCCGTTGAAAATATTCCTGCTGACGTTCTGTTTGCTGTTGCCTGCCGGCAAGTTCTGCCAAGGCCTCAAGATCCGAGATGATCCTGTGTGGTGCTGCCTGCTGCCGGTCCAGTGTCAGGGCAGCCTGCAACTGCTCTTCTGCCGCAATCCAATCCCCTTCCTGTGTTGCAATAATCCCCAGCGTCCTGAGCGATTTGGCTCGTTCAAGTTCCTGACCGACCGTCTTGTTGTTTGCAAGCGCCTGTTCAGCCAGCGTCCTGGCCTCACTGCGTTGGCCACGGAGCAGGGCAACCCTGGCCAGCAGGTTGAGTCGCCTGCCCAGCTGTGAGCCTTCTTCGGCACGGTGTGCAGCTGTTGCCCAGCGCTGCGCCTCGGTCAGATCTCCCGCAGCCAGTGCCCACAACGCCCGTTCCTGAGCCAGATCGGCAAAAAGCGGCCCCTGCTGCCCGGTGATATGCAACGCCTTGTCCAGGTAAGTACGGGACTCTGTCAGGTCATGGTTTCTGCGGGCAAGACGGCTCTGGTTCAGCAGGGTCATTATCTGCATCGGCTGATCATCCAGGGCAGTTGCCAGACGCCAGGACTCCTGCAGCAATTTGGCCGCATCACTGCGTTGCCCTTTTTCAGCACTGGCCAGGGCCCGCTCATTCAGATCAAGCATCTTGCGCAGCTGTTCATCCTGCGGTGTCGGTCTGGTGGTGCTGCATCCGGCAACCAGCAACAGGGTCGCTACGATCAGAGTAAGTGATGGTCTAGTCATGGCTGTCACCTGCCTTGTAGCTGCGGGACGGTAGTGGTGCAGAGCCGCCCCCCAGGAGCCAGGAGTTGTTGAGGCTGTTTACCAGGCGGTCAGTGCTGAACAACAGCTCTTCAGTGCGTGACAGCACTCCCGGTATCAAGGGGAATGCCTGTTCCGACAGTTTTTTCGTTGCCAGGGAGATGGCGGTTACCTGGGTCAGGGCTGCATCGGTTTTTTCAAGCAACGGCGGCAGTTTTTCCAGGCTGGTGTTCAGGCTGGCAACAGCCAGGCTGTCGATCTTGCGTGTTGCCGTATCCAGCAGGACGGTGGTGCGGCCGCTGATCTGCTCCAGGTTGTGTGCGGTTGCTGCCAGCAGGGTGTCGGCATTACTGCGGGTTGCCTCAAGGTTGCGGGTCAGCAGTTCAAGGTTGCGTATGGTCTTTTTCAGATCGCCATCTGGGTCATTGATGTAGGCAATGATGTCCCGCACCTCAATCAGCACCGGCTTGACCTTGTCGGCAATCTCATCAGCCAGATCATCCAGCCCTTTGGTCTTGAGGTAGATAATGGAATCGCCGGTCTTCAGCTCAGGCTTATCCAGCGAGCCGACCGCCACCTCGACGATACTGTCCCCCACCAGCCCCTCTTTGACCAGCTTGACCGTAGAGTCTGAGCGTATCCATTTGCCGTATTTCCGGGCCACCTCAATGGTGATATCCACCATGGCCTGTTCGTTCAGGGTCATGTCGGTAATCTTGCCGACCCTGAACCCGGAGAGTTTTACCGGCATTCCTTTGGTAAATCCGGTTCCCCGGTCAACGGTAAACACCAGCGTATACTTGGCGCTGAAGAGGTCTCTCTGAATGCCGACCAGTACGACCACCAGGGCTACACCAGCCAGCGCCAGCAGCACGAACAGCCCGATCTTTCGTTCAAGATTCCTGAATCTGGGATCCTGTTGCGTCATGATGATTTCCTCGTTGTGGTGGCCTGCCGACAGCGCAGATCGTACTGACGATGGAACTGCAGCCCTTCCGGCTGCTCATCGCCCGTGCTGATGAACAGGGCTGCCGGTGCTGCAGGCTGGCTATGGAGTGTGGCGATCTCCTGCAGCAGGATGGTGCGTTGCACAACAGTCAACTCCGTCAGGCACCCGGCATAGATGATCAGGGAAGGGGTGATCACTGCTGCCCTGATAAAACTGGTGATACTGCGTTCTGCCGCCGAAAGGTGACCTGGCAGTGCCCAGATGTTACCATGATAGCCGAGACGGTCAAGTAACTGCGTTGCCAGGTCTGCTGCTGTTGTCTGTACTTCGCCCTGGTGGTACAGGAGCGGCAGCATGATGTTCTCCCACAGTTTCAGGTTGGCAATCAGCCCCACCTGCGGGCTTACCACCGCAAGCCCGCTGCGCAGTTTGAACAGGGCATCATGTCCGGATTGAGCCGGTTCTTGGTCAAACAGGCACACGGTTCCTGATGCAGGAGAAAGCTCACCCATAATCATCTGCAACAGCAGGCAGGCGCGGCGCTCATCACCCACGCTGACCTGAATGATCTCACCCCGGGCAATTTCCAGACTGAGAGGCGCATCCCCCGGGGAGAGCACCAGCTGGTTACAGGCAAGTAATGCGTTCATCGCTCCTCATCGTATACAACGGTTAGCTGTTTCATCAGATGGCACTGGGACAGGAGTATCTCATACCATATCTGCTGCTGCTTCACAAATGATCAAGATTCATTACGTTTCAGCCGCCGGGATCTTGCAAACAAATTGACATAACAGTGTCTCGGCGTGTATAACATGAACCCTTTAGATCGCCATTGCCAAGAGAGACCACCTGCCTATGAAAGAGATTCTGTCCGGAAACGAGGCCATAGCCCGAGGAGCATTTGAAGCGGGCTGTCTGGTTGCCAGTGCCTATCCCGGCACCCCCTCAACCGAAATCCTGGAGAACGTAGCAAACTATCAAGAGATAGACTCCTCCTGGGCTCCCAACGAGAAGGTTGCCCTTGAGGTGGCCATTGGTGCCTGTTTTGGTGGTGCCCGTGCCCTGGCCTGCATGAAGCATGTCGGTGTCAACGTTGCTGCCGACCCGCTCTTTACCGCCTCGTATACCGGCGTTAAGGGTGGGCTGGTGCTGGTGGTGGCCGATGACCCGGAAATGCATTCATCCCAGGATGAACAGGACAGCCGTCATTACGCCCGTTTTGCCAAGGTGCCGATGCTTGAACCGGCTGACTCCCAGGAGTGTCTGGAGTATACCCGGCTGGCCTTTGACCTGTCTGAACAGTTTGATACCCCGGTCATGCTGCGCAGTTGTACTCGTATCTCCCACGGCAAATCGATTGTTGAGCTGGGCGAACGTCGCACGGATCTGCCTGCTCCCCGGCTGATCAAAGACGCCTCCAAGCTGGTCATGCTACCCGGCAACGCCCGGGTGCGGCACCCGATCGTTGAAGAGCGTACGCTCAAACTTTCCGGTCATGGCGATACTGCGGCCATCAACCGGATTGAACTGCGTTCGGACGAGATCGGCGTCATCTGTGCCGGGG
>CAZYMK010000109.1:0-9436 GCA_964648885.1 uncultured Geobacter sp.
ATACGGTCAGCGGCAAGGGAGGACATGCCCGGATCCTGGACAAGGTGCGGCAGCGGGAGGTGGATATCCTGGTGGGCACCCAGATGATCACTAAGGGTCACGATTTTCCCGGCGTTACCCTGGTGGGCGTGCTTCAGGCCGAGGGGAGCCTTTATCAACCGGATTTTAGGGCTGCGGAACGGACGTTTCAGGTGCTGTCACAGGTGATCGGGCGAGCCGGACGAGGAGAATTGGCCGGACGAGTGCTGGTGCAGGCTGTGCAGCCTGATCACTATGGTATAGCTGCCGCCGCATGTCATGATTTTGAACGATTCTACACCCAGGAGTTGCTGTTCAGGCAGGAGTTGGGCTACCCTCCTTTCGGCTTTCTTGCTTCCATCAGGCTTTCCGCAACTGCTGAATCGATTCTGACCGCTACAGCAGATACGGTCGCTGCGTTGCTTCGGACCCTGAAGGGCCAACTCGGCATACGCACCGAGATACTGGGACCAGCTCCGGCACCGTTGTACCGGCTGCGGGGGCGTTTTCGCTGCCAGATACTGTTAAAGGATGGCAGCCGTACTCCTTTAAGACAGTTATTGGCAGAGTTTCGTAACAGACTGGAGTTGCCGCAGAACGTACGGCTGGCAATCGATATCGACCCGGTGGAGATGCAGTAACCTCATCGCCGTCAGGAGAGGCACGCAATGGAGTATCTACGTGAACGGCTTGAACGTACCGGATTGCAACGGATTGAGATGTCGCTGCAGGAAAAGACTGCAGTGCTGGAGAAAAGCAAGCTGGGCAGCGGTATGGGGTGGCAGGAATTACAGACTGTTGCCGGTTTTTGTGCCGCTTATGTTGCACAGCCCGGTGTCACTATCTGCCGTCAGGGGGAACAGAGCGACTTTCTCTGTCTGATCTCTAAGGGCAGGGTCGCCATTGTCAAGGAAGACCTGCATCATACCGTCAAGGAGATTGCCTCAGTGGGGCCGGGACAGACTGTTGGTGAAATGGCGCTGATCGACGGTGAACCTCGTTCAGCTTCAGTTGTGGTGCAGACCGGCGTTACGTTGCTGGTGTTGAGCGACGTTTCTTTCGAGCGCATGGCTGAAGAGGCGCCACGGCTGTGGGGAAGGATCCTGTTGCGGCTGGCCCAGACCCTTAGCAAGCGGTTACGTCAGACCAGCGGTATTCTGGCGGAATATCTGGCAGAGAGTTGAAGCAGAGTATCGAGAAGATCGGGTGGCAGACAGGCTAGCCGACATAGCTGGCGTAGTACTGTTTGACCTTGACCAGATAGTCGCGGGTCTCGCGGGGGAGCCGGTCAGGTCGACGGTCAACATTGCCGGGCCCCCAGTTGTAGGCAGCCAGCGCTGAATCAAGGTTGCCATTGTATCGTTCAAGCAGGTCCCGCAGGAACCGGGTTCCCCCCATGATGTTCTGCTCAGGATCAAAGGAGTTGCTGACCCCCAGTCCGCGAGCGGTTGCCGGCATCAGCTGCATCAACCCCTGGGCGCCGGCATGGGAGACCGCACGGGGGTTGAAGTTGCTCTCAGCCTTGATCACCGCCTTGATCAGATCCGCATCAACGCCGTAGCGCTGCGAGGCCTTTGCCACAATCCGGTCAATAGGTGCACTGACAGCAGTGCTTATCTGGGGTGGGGCCTGACGTCGCTCAATCTGCTCGACAGGTTGCGGGGCAGGCATCTGTTCGTGGGGTGCGGGCTGTGCTGGGGGCAGCTGGCGTTGAGCCGCCGTTCCGGTGCCTTCGGCCTGTTGTGCCAGATAGGCCTGCACCGGCATGAACGGTTGCGGGGCAGGCAGCGGCAGATTGGCAGGCAGCAGGGGAGAAGGGGCTGAATCCGGCTGATCATCCAAGAGTTTCAGTGAACTGCGCAGGGTGGTCAGATGCAGCATCTCTGCGGCTCGCTGCACGGCCTGGCTGGAGCTTTCCATCGGTACCGTACCTTGGGCAAGGGCTGCATCCAGGCGGGCCGTAAATTTTCGAGCTGCGGCAGTGTCAGTCTGCCCTTGTGCTGCAGGGGCAGACTGATCTCTCAGCATGTTCTGGATCAGTGAAAGAGTATGTGCGGCATTGATTGACATAAGGCTCCGGTAATTAAGGGTACTGGAGGTTTTTCTTCTTGAGCTTCTCGATCAGGGTGGTCCGTTTCAGGTTCAGCAGTGCCGCAGCTTCCTTCTTGTTACCGTTGCTGCGCTGCAGCGCCTGCAGGATCAGCCGGTTTTCAAATGCTTCAACCGCACTGTTCAGGCAGATTCCACCATCCGGCAGCCCTTGCTCCTGGTCTTCATCCTGAACATGAACAACCTGCCGGGAAGGTGGTGTGCTGCGCGATGTCAGGTATTTTTCCGGCAGGTCATCAACCGTGATGAACCCGCTTTCCTTCATGGTAATCATCCGCTCAACCAGATTCTCAAGTTCGCGTACATTGCCGGGCCAGTCATAGTGGCACAGCATCTCAAGAGACTCGCGGGAAAAACCTTTGACCAGGCGACGGCGGTCACGGTTGAACTGGGCCTGGAAATGATTGATCAGCAGCGGTATGTCTTCGCGACGATTCCGTAGCGGCGGAATGGTGATCGGTATGACCGACAGACGGTAGTAGAGATCTTCGCGAAAATCACGGGTAATGACCTGCTCTTCAAGGTTTTTGTTGGTGGCGGCAATGATCCTCACATCAGCCTTTTGTGAACGGGTGGAGCCGACCGGTTCAAACTCCTTGGATTGCAGAACCCGCAGCAGCTTGACCTGCAGGGCTGCCTTCATGTCACCGATTTCATCCAGAAACAGGGTTCCTTTGTCAGCCATCTCAAAACGACCGATCCGGTTGGCGTAGGCACCGGTGAATGAGCCCTTGACATGGCCGAACAGTTCGCTTTCCAGCAGGTCGTCCGGTATGGCGGCGCAGTTGACCGGAACAAAATTTTTGCTGCTGCGGCTTGACAGCTGATGAATGGCCCGGGCTGCAAGTTCCTTGCCGGTTCCGGATTCTCCCTGGATCAGTACCGTCGCACTCGACTCTGCAACCTTTTCAATCATCTCAAACAGATTGAGCATCTGACGGCTTCTGCCAATAATGGTTGAGCAGAGAAAATGGGGGTACTCGTCAACTGGCTGCTCAGGCGTACGAATCTGCAAGGCTTGAAACTCCAGGGCGCGCATCACGACACTTTCCAACTCGTCCAGGTTCAACGGTTTAGCCAGAAAAATCAGCCGTTCGTCGTGGGGGAGCGGGCGAGCGGCATCCTCGGTTCCGTACAGAATTACCACCAGCCGAGGATCTGCGGCGAGCGCCTTTGGCAGCAGCTCTTCAGGCTTGGCGGCAAGGCAACCCTGTTCCGCAATCAGAATTCGTTGTGTGTCCTGTGCCGGAGTGTCAAAAAAACTGTCTCCACTGCTGAGCTGTATGGTTTCATAGCCCCGGTATGTCAGAAAAGCTGACACAAGGTCACGCGTCTTTCGGTCGTCGTCCAGTATGTAACATGAACTCTTTATTGACATATCAGTCTCTTGGGCCTCATTACCGTCATTGTGAATAGCACGTTTTCATAGTATACGAGTCTCATGGCCATATGTCAATAATATGACTTTTTCCGTGGAGCAGGCTGAGGCTGGTCTTGCGAGTCATCAAAATTAACATTTGAGCATGCCCTGTGCTTGCACAGGTTACACTTGCATGGTACATAGTACTATCGCATGTCTGAACTTGTTTAATAACGTCTTGATAACAAGCTGAATTTAATGATAATCGGAGCTTTTCGGAAGGAGGTTGTCCATGTCCAATGCCTTGGTGCCGCTCAAGGCTGGTGAGGCGCGTGCCGGTGATCAGGGGGAACTGATTCAGTTGGTCAGTTTCAGCCTCGACCATGAGGAGTACGGGGTAGACGTCCTGAAGGTGCGAGAAATTATCAGAATGCCCAGTATAACGCGCGTTCCCAATACGCCGCAGTATGTAGAGGGGGTTATCAATCTGCGCGGCAAGGTTATCCCGATCATCAATATGCGTCGTCGTTTCGGGCTGAATGAGTTGGAGTACGACAAACAGACCCGGATTATGGTGATGGATATTGAGGGTGAATTGATGGGATTTATTGTCGATTCGGTCTCCGAGGTGATCAGGATTTCCAGCAGCGAGATCCAGCCGTCACCTGCCGTGGTGACCAGCGGGATTGATCAGGAGTGCATTGCCGGCGTCATCAATCAGGCCGAGCGGTTATTGGTACTGCTGGATCTGCAAAAGATGTTCTCACAGGATGAACGGCGGCTTTTCAGTACCATGTAGTTGAAGGTAGATTTGGTACCTGACACTTACGCACAGAGAGGTGTGCAATGCCCATTGATTGTGAAGATCAGGAACTTCTTGAAGGTTTTCTGACTGAAACTACAGAATTACTCGAAAAGCTTGATGATGACCTGGTGGCCCTGGAAAAGAGTTCTGACGATGCGGACCTGTTGAACCGGATCTTCCGGTCTATCCACACCGTTAAGGGGGCCTCAAGTTTTCTCGGGTTTGATCTGCTGGTGCGGGTAACCCACAAGACCGAGGATGTGCTGAACCGTCTGCGTAAGGGTGAACTGCTGTTGACGCCCGAGATCATGGATGTGGTGCTGGAAGCCACTGATCTGGTCAAGACCCTTGTGGCAGATATCAAGGCCGGGGAGATTGTCGACCGCGACATTGATACAACGGTCAACAAGCTGATTCCGCTGTTGTCAGAACAGCCTGCTGCAGTGAAGGTGGTGGTGCCATCTGCCGCCGTGGAACCGTCTGCATCCCCCCAGCCAACGGCGACCCCTGAAGAATCTGCAGCGGCTCCAAAGGAAGAACCGACGGCGGCAGCTCCTCCGGCCATGCCCCCTGCGCCCCCCCGACCGGCACTGGAACCGTCTAAAAAGCCGGCACCTCCAAAGTCTGCCGATAAGGGAGGCGATGACCTTTCCGACAACACGACGGTCAGGGTTGATGTCAAGCGTCTGGACGACCTGATGAACCAGGTGGGCGAGCTGGTGCTTGAGCGGAACCGGATGATTCAGCTTAATCAGGATCTTCAGGGTGGTACCGCTGATATGGTGCTGTTTGGTGAAGAGTTCGGCAAGCTGGCCAAGCGGATGAACTTTGTCACCTCTGAACTGCAGATGCAGGTCCTCAAGATGCGGATGATCCCGGTTGAAAAGGTCTTCAAGAAATTCCCCCGTATTGTCCGCTCACTGGCGCGGGACCTGGGGAAAGAAGTGGATCTCAAGATCTTTGGTGAAGAGACGGAACTTGACCGTTCGGTGGTTGACGAGATCGGTGATCCCCTGATCCACCTGATCCGCAATGCCATGGATCATGGCCTTGAAACACCGGATGAACGGATAGCGGCAGGCAAGCCGGGTACCGGAACGCTGGTGCTGGCTGCTGTCCATGAAGGCAACTCGATTATCATCAGCATCAAAGATGATGGTCGTGGCATAGATACTGAGCGGGTTGGGCGCAAGGCCATTGAAAAAGGGCTGATCACCGAAGATCAGCTGGCTGCCATGAGCCAGCGTGAGATGTTTGACCTGATTTTCCTGCCCGGTTTTTCCACCAAGGACAAGGCTTCCGACCTTTCCGGCCGTGGCGTTGGTATGGATGTGGTCAAGACCAATATCAAGAAGCTGAACGGCCTGATCGAGATCAAGAGCGAGAAGGGGCTTGGTTCCGAGTTCATTCTGCGACTGCCGCTGACGCTGGCTATCATCCAGTCGCTGCTGGTGGAAGTGGAAGGGGAGATCTACTCGATCCCGCTGGCCTCGGTTCTTGAAACCCTGCGGGTGGACCAGCGCGAGTTCCATGTTATCGGCGGCCAGGAAGTGCTGAAACTGCGTGATATGGTGCTGCCGCTGATCAGGCTTGAACAGGTATTCAGAGTGCAGCGTCGCTATGACCAGGATAATTTCTGCTATGTTGTGGTGATTGGTGCGGCTGATAAGCGGGTCGGTCTGGTGGTAACCCGTCTGGTGGGCCAGCAGGAGGTTGCCATTAAGTCGCTGGGCAATTATCTGGCAAATGTGCCTGGTATCGCCGGCTCCACCATTCTGGGCGATGGACGGGTCACCCTGATTGTTGATCCGGTCGGCATGATCGACGGTGGCGAAGGAGCCGCTGCGGGACGATAGTGTGATTCGGGCAGTATTTTTTGTCGAAGGGGACGCAACGTGGCCATATCGGATAAGGATTTTGAATTACTACGTGATTTTATTTACAACCTGTGTGGTATGTATTTTCATACCACCAAAAAGTATTTTCTGGAGAGCCGCCTGACCAAACGGATGGAAGCCACGGGCACCAAGTCTGCCATGGATTACTATTCGCTGCTCAAGTCGCCTAAAGGTAATGAAGAATTACGCTTCCTGCTTGATGAAGTAACTACCAACGAGACCTACTTTTTTCGCTGCGTACCACAGCTGAATGCGATTGAAACCAAGTTTCTGCCCGAGATCGTCGAGGCCAAAGCCAAGATGGGGTTCCGCAAGCTGCGAATCTGGTCTGCTGCTTCATCATCGGGTGAAGAAGCCTACACGCTGGCCATGATGCTGCACGAAAAAAAGTCTACGATCCTCAAAGACTGGATCATTGAGATCATCGGGACCGACATTAACGAGACCGTGGTTGCCCAGGCCAAAGAGGGTATTTACAACGCCTATTCGGTCCGCAACGTTCCGGATCTGTACAAAAGGAAGTATTTTAAAGAAGAGGCCGGTAAATTCATATTATCGCCTGACATCAAGAAGTTCGTCACCTTCAACAAGATGAATCTTTATGACGACACCAAGATGGTGTTTATGAAGAGTTTTGATTTTATCTTCTGTGCCAACGTGCTGATCTATTTTGATCTGGCGTCAAAATCAAAGGTAGTACAGCATTTCTATAACAACCTGCAGCCCTACGGTTACTTCTTTGTGGGGCAGTCCGAATCACTGCATGGTGTTAATGACAAATTCAAGACCGTCCATTTTCCAGGCGGTTTCGGCTACAAGAAATAGCGGGAGATTCCTCTATGGATAAACAGGCTATGCTGGAAACAGCCCGTCAGATGGTAGCGCAGATCGATGATCTGCCTACGATTCCGGTGGTAGCAACCCAGGTCTTGCAATTGCTGGACGATCCGGATGTCAATGTCGACAAGGTGGCTGACCTGATGTTGACTGACCAGGTGATGACTGCCCGGGTGATGAAGATGGTCAACTCTCCCATCTATCGTCCTTCCCATGAGGTTACCTCGCTCAAACGGGCACTGGTCTATCTGGGAATCCACCATATCAAGGAGATTGCCCTCACCTCTTCATTTATCAGCGCCTTTGAGGACCGAGGCGGGGTGATTGACATCAGCACCTTCTGGGTTCACGCCTTTGGTGTCGGTATGGTCTCAAAGATCATTGCAGAAAAAATCCACTATCGTGATCTGGAAAAGGCCTACCTCTCCGGTGTGATTCATGACATCGGTGAGGTGGTCCTAAGCTACTACAAGCCGAAACAGTTTGCTGAAATCCTTGAAACCATTCGGCACAAGCCGGTTCGTCTGGTTGATATGGAGGAGCAGGTGTTTCAGACCACCCACAATGAGGTTGGCTTTTGCATTGCGGAAAAGTGGAACTTCCCCGAGGCCTACCGTGAGGTAATCCTGTATCACCACAGCCCACGTGAAGCGGTCAACGATCCGGTACTCTGCTCCATTGTCAATTTGGCCGATCTGTTCTGCTCTGTGCGTGATCTGTATTATGGTGGTGACGTGTGGGCCAGTTTCAATCTTTCCGAGGAGGAAGGGTGGGCTATTTTAAAGGAAAAGCATCCTGAACTGGCACATCTGGACGTAGAACGTTTCTGCTACGAGCTGGACGATGCCGTTCCGATGGTTAAGGAAGTGGTTACATCAATTTTTACTTGAGATGAGCAGGAGGGGTGATGCTTTCTTCACCGGCAGGCAGTAAAAGCAGGGTACTGATAGTTGATGATTCTTCATTCATGCGGATGGCTATCCGCGGGATTCTTGCCAAAGAGCCTACTTTGGAGGTTGTCGGCACTGCTGCTGACGGCGTTGAGGGGGTTGAAAAGGCGATGGCCCTCAAGCCGGATCTGATTACCATGGATATCGAGATGCCGCGTATGGACGGCATCTCTGCCTTGAAACAGATCATGGCCAAGGCCCCTACCAAGGTGCTGATGGTCTCAACTCTGACCAACGAAGGGGCTAAGGCTACCTTTGAGGCGCTTGATGCCGGGGCGATTGATTACATCCCCAAAAACGTGACCGATTCGTCCGAAGCGCAGAATACCTTTCGAGATGAGCTGCTTAAAAAAGTCCGCGAAGCAACCCGTTCCCGTTTTATGCGTGCGCCGGCCACAGTAACCACCCGCATTACTGCTGCCCCTGCCGCTGCCCCTGCCAGGGTTTCCAAGATCCATGGCAAGAAGATCACCCACGTTGGTATCGGTGCCTCCACCGGTGGACCCGTAGCGCTGCAGGAGGTGATTTCCCGCATTCCGATGAACTTCCCCTACGGCATTGTGGTGGCGATCCATATGCCCAAGGCCTTTACCGGACCCTACGCGGACCGATTGAATGCTAAGTGTTCCATTACCGTCAAGGAGGCGGTGGATGGTGAACTGGTCAGACCGGGAACTATCCTGATCGCCCCGGGCGGCATGCATACCCAGGTGGTGCGCGGAGCCGGCGGGTTGGTGGTGAAGACCGCTCCTACGGCAAACTATCCCCAGTACGTCTATATCCCTTCCGTTGATCTGCTGATTGCCTCCATGGCTGAAGCAACCGCTGGTTCAATGCTGGGGGTGGTGCTGACCGGCATGGGTAATGACGGCTTCAAGGGGATGCAGCAGTTAAAGCAAAAAGGCGGGGTTACCATTGTGCAGGATGAGGCCACTTCAACCATCTACGGCATGCCCAAGGCCTGTGTAGATGGCGGTGTTGCCGATGAGGTGCTGCCGTTGGGACAGATTGGCTACGAGATCGGTAAGTTTATGGGGTAGCTGGATCCTGTTGAAAGTCTGGATGACAAGGGCAACTGTTTAAGCGGTTGCCCTTTTTTATCGCTGGGCATAGACCACCAGTCCGCGTGCGGTGGTGTCCACCCGGCAGTTTGAAAAGCCAAGCCGCTTGAGGCGCATCAGGATAAAAAACGAGGCCAGCGGATGAACTCGTGGCAACAACAGCGGGAAATGATCTGTTGGCAGGGCTGTTATGCCCCTCCAGGTGTCTGCCAGTGTGTGCCGTGCCGTCATGTCAAGGTATCAGCTATGTTCGGATGTGGCGTGAAAGGAGAGCCCTGACCAGTTTTCCATGGTGTTGTCCAGACGCCACTGGCTGGCTGCCATGTAGGTCAGCTTACCTTCTCCGTCGATATAAAGGTTCATCTTTTCCTTTTTTTCAAACTCTTCCATCATTTTTT
>CAZYMK010000110.1:0-2154 GCA_964648885.1 uncultured Geobacter sp.
TTTGGTTGCGGGGAGAGGATTTGAACCTCTGACCTTCGGGTTATGAGCCCGACGAGCTACCAGACTGCTCCACCCCGCGTCAATTGGAATTGCATAATTAGCAAACAACCGGATACAAAGTCAAGCTTTTTATTTCTGGTCAGGAACAACCTTTGCCCCGCCGCCGATTTTTGTGGCTATCTCGGCGGCGGCCTCCTTTTCAAGATGCCGACCGATCCGTACCCGGTACCAGGTGCCTTTGTCGTTGAGTTCAACTTCACTGAGGGTGGCGCTGTAGCCCTTGGCAGCCAGCTTTGTCCGGGTGGCTTCTGCTTCTTTTCTGTTGTTAAAAGAGGCCACCTGTACCACAAATCCGCTTGCAGATGGTGGCACAGCAGCAGGTTTCGGTGCAGCAGGCGCGGGTGTTACCGGTTGCGTAACCTGCTTTGAAACCGGCTGAGGGATTGCCGCTGGAGGCGGTACCGGCTTGGGCTTCTCATTGATGCCGCTGCCCAGTACGGTCTGTTTCTGACCGCGGGGCAGATTGTCAAAGAAAGAGAGCGGCACCGGTGCTGCAGGTGACGCCGGTGCCGGGCCGTGTACTTTCGGTTCGTGACCGGCATCGGCTGGTTGTGCTGCGGTCTGCTGCTGTCCTGCTGTTGGTGGAGAGGTCTCCGATGCTGCCCCAGGGGCCGTTTGCGCCTGCTTTGCAAGAGTCTCGAGGCTTTGCTGCTCCATGGCTGCCCGAAACGCCTTTTTGGCCGATTTCTGAGAGAAATGCCAGCCGGTGGCAAAGCCGAGCCCAAAACCGACACTGAGCAGGAGCAACATCATTGCCATCGTTGAGGAGGACGAACGGCCGGTCTTGCGTTGGGGCGCGTTCCCGGTGGTGCCACTGCCATACTGGCGTGGTTCGCGATAATCAATCCGCATGGTTGTCTCCTACATCCGCTCCGGGGCTGAAACGCCCAGCAGGGCCAGGGCGTTCCGCAGCACCTGTCTGATACGGGCCAGCAGATACAGGCGAGCCGTAGTCAGTGCCTGGTCTTCGGTAACCACCTTGGTCTTGTTGTAGTAGCTGTGAAACTGCCCGGCCAGCTCGGTCAGGTAATAGGCAATCTTGTGCGGCTCAAAATCACGCGCAGCCTCATCTACCACTCCCGGCAGGCTTCCCAGTAACCTGATCAGCCGCAACTCTTCAGGTGAGGTCAGCAGGGCCAGGGTGCCTGCATCCAGATCAGCCGACGGCAGGGTGGCACCCTTTTCAGCGGCATTTTCAAAGATGCTGCAGATCCGTGCGTGGGCATACTGGACATAATAGACCGGATTGTCCAGCGATTGCTGCTTGGCCAGATCAATATCAAACACCAGCTGGGAATCTGGACGGCGCATGACAAAGAAGAAGCGGGTTGCGTCGCGCCCCACCTCGTCGATCAGGTCCCGCAGGGTGACATAGCTGCCAGCCCGCTTGGATATCTTGACCTCTTCCCCGCCACGCAGCACCGTCACCATCTGATGCAGCACGTATTCAGGCCACCCCTGCGGAATGCCGATCTGCAGTGCCTGCAGGCCGGCCCGCACTCTGGTGATGGTGCTGTGATGATCAGCCCCCTGCTCGTTGACGACCCGCACAAAACCACGCTGCCACTTATCAAGGTGGTAGGCGACATCCGGCACAAAATAGGTGTAGCTGCCATCGCTTTTGCGCATGACCCGGTCTTTGTCATCGCCGTAATCGGTGGTACGCAGCCAGAGCGCACCGTCCTGCTCGTAGGTCTGCCCGTTGGTGATGATGGCCTGTACGGCCGCCTCAACCTTGCCGTCATTGTAGAGGCTTGATTCGAGAAAGTAGTGATCAAAGCCGACATCAAAGGCCTGCAGGTCCTGATCCTGCTCACGGCGCAGCCAGGCTACGCTGAAACGCCGGATGGCATCCAGGTCATCAGGGTCTCCTGCGGCGGTTACATCCTGATCATCGGCATGGACAGTCTCCCGGGCCAGATAGGCGGTTGCTACCTCCCTGATGTACTCCCCCTGGTAGCCGTCCACAGGCCAGCGCTCCTCGCCCGGTTCAATCCCGTTGCAGCGGGACTGTACCGACAGGGCCAGGTTGTTGATCTGGGCTCCGGCATCGTTGTAGTAGAACTCGCGGGTAACCTCCCAGCCGGTGGCGGC
>CAZYMK010000110.1:2254-9428 GCA_964648885.1 uncultured Geobacter sp.
GGGCTCCGGCATCGTTGTAGTAGAACTCGCGGGTAACCTCCCAGCCGGTGGCGGCTAGCAGGCGGCAGAGTACGTCACCAATGGCAGCGCCTCGTCCATGGCCGATATGCAGGGGGCCGGTCGGATTGGCGCTGACAAACTCCACCTGTACCTTGCGACCCGTGCCGGAGGTGGTGCTGCCAAAGGAGGTCCCGGCCCGGGCAATCTGCCTGAGACCGTTCTGCCAGGCAGCCGGGGCAATGAAAAAGTTGATGAATCCCGGCCCGGCAATCTCGGTTCGACTGATGAGCCCTTCGGCATCCTGCAGCTGCTGCAGCAGGGCCTCGGCAACCTGGCGGGGGGCCTTGCGTTCAGGCTTTGCCAGCTGCATGGCGATGTTGCAGGCAAAATCGCCATGGGCCTCGTTGGCCGGGGTATCAAGTATGACGGTGGGGAAGGTCTCGGAACAGAAGATACCGGCAGCGCGGCCCTGCTCAAGGGCCTGCGCCACCAGTGCGGCTAGTTTTTGACGGATCATTTCGTGTGTGTATCCTTGATGGTTTCATTGGCCGCTGGTTCCGGCGGTTCCTTGATGGTGATGTCGCGTGAAAAATCAGGACAGCGGGCGCCGCCGTCAGCAACAGAGAATCGTTTGCTGCAGGTTTCGCGCCAGGCGCAGACAGCGCAGCTTTGTCGTGCCATCGGTATGCCTCACTTGCTCCCGGTAGCAGGGAACTGGTAGATGATCTCGTTCGGTTTGACCAGCCCCAGCTCTTTGCGTGCTATCCGCTCCAGTTGGTTGCGGTCGCTGTGAAGGGCAGCAATGGTCTGGCTCAACTGCTGATTTTCTGACTGCAGCTCCACAACACGCTGCTCGATTCGCTGTTTCTCTTTTTTCATCTCATAGATACGCAACAGCCCGCGTTCGCCGAAGACGGTAAAAAACAGGATGAACATGAGGCAGGCCGCCGGAATCAGCCAGGTGCGGCGTGTGATGCGGATACCGGTCATGATCCCCCCTTGCAACAACGAGCGGCAAAATACTCTGCCGTTGCCTTGAGTCCTGTTGCCAGATCGACCACGGGGTGCCAGCCCAATTTTTCCCTGGCCAGGCTGATGTCCGGTCGGCGTTGTTTCGGATCGTCCTGGGGCAGCGGCTTGTGGATGATCTTTGAGTGTGAGCCGGTTATTGTAATGATTTTTTCAGCAAATTCAAGGATGCTGTTTTCCACCGGGTTGCCCAGGTTAACCGGGCCGATAAACTCCTGGTCGTTCTCCATCATCCGGATCATGCCGTCGATCAGGTCGCTGACATAGCAGAACGAGCGGGTCTGCCTGCCTTCACCAAAGACGGTGATATCCTCGTTTTTGAGGGCCTGCAGCATGAAATTGGAGACCACCCGGCCATCGTTCTCCGCCATGCGTGGACCGTAGGTGTTGAAGATCCGGATGATGCGGATATCCACCTTGTTCTGGCGATGGTAGTCCATCATCAGGGTCTCAGCCACCCGCTTCCCTTCGTCATAGCAGCTGCGGATGCCTATCGGGTTGACATTGCCCCAGTATTCCTCGCGCTGGGGATGTACTTGGGGGTCGCCGTAGACCTCTGAGGTGGAGGCCTGCAGGATACGTGCCTTGACCCGTTTGGCCATGCCCAGCATGTTGATGGTGCCCATCACACTGGTCTTGACGGTCTTGACCGGATTGTACTGGTAGTGAATCGGTGAGGCAGGACAGGCCAGGTTGTAGATCCGGTCAACTTCAAGCAGGATCGGTTCGACAATGTCATGGCGAATCAGCTCAAAGCGGTGGCTGTCCATCAGGTGGATGATGTTGTCTTTGGAGCCGGTAAAGAAATTATCCAGGCAGATCACATCATGCCCTTCGTTCAGCAACCGTTCACAGAGGTGACTGCCCAGAAAACCTGCGCCACCGGTAACGAGAATACGCATCAGTTCGCCCCTTCCTGAATGCCGTTGCCTGCCCGGCCCAAGGGAATGTAGCGAATGCCCAGTTCCTGCATCCTGCCCAGCTTGTACAGGTTGCGGCCATCTACAATCAGCGGTTGCTTCAATGCAGCCTTGATCCGGTCAAAGTCAGGGTTGCGGTATTCGTGCCAGTCAGTGATGACGGTCAAGGCATCAGCGTTGTCGAGGATCTCGTACTGGTTGGTGCTATACTCGATCCGATCGCCGAAATGTTTTTTCGCTTCCTCAAGGGCTTCCGGATCATGGGCACGGACAGTTGCACCGGCAGTCAGTAGACGTTCGATGATGGTAAGTGATGGTGCTTCTCGCATATCATCGGTGCGGGGTTTGAAGGAGAGACCCCAGCAGGCAACAATCTTGCCGGTAAGAGGTTGTTCCTCGTCTGCAGAGCCCAATGCTTTGATCAGCTTGTTGGCCAAGACTTCTTTCTGCAGTTCGTTAACCTCTTCCACCGCTTTCAGCAGCTGGAAGTCATAACAGCATTCCTCGGCAGTGCGGATCAGGGCCTTGACATCCTTGGGGAAGCAGGAACCGCCGTAGCCTGGGCCAGGAAAGAGGAAGTCGTAGCCAATACGGGAATCTGAACCGATCCCCTCACGCACTGCGGCAACATCGGCTCCCATTTTTTCACAGAGCCCGGCAATCTGGTTCATGAAGGAGATGCGGGTAGCCAGCATGGCGTTGGCAGCGTATTTGGTCATCTCAGCGGAGCGGATATCCATGATGATCATCCGGTTCTGTTTGCGCATGAACGGGCCGTACAGTTCTTTCATGATCTCGGCGGTGCGGACGTTATCGGTGCCGATCACCACCCGGTCGGGCTGCATGAAGTCTTCGATGGCAGCCCCTTCCTTGAGAAATTCAGGGTTTGAAACAACGTCAAATTCCAGATGAGAACCGCGTTGGTCCAATTCTTCCTGGACAGCGGCACGGACCTTGTCGGCAGTGCCCACCGGTACGGTGGATTTGTCCACAATGATCTTGAAGCCGTTCATCTGCTGACCAATGGTGCGACCAACTGCCAGCACGTACTGGAGATCAGCAGAGCCGTCTTCACCGGGCGGGGTGCCGACGGCGATGAACTGGATCAGGGATTGCTCGACGGCCAGCGTGACATCGGTGGTAAAGGAGAGGCGGCCTTCGGTCTGGTTGCGCAGTACCAGTTCCTTCAGGCCCGGTTCATAAATCGGGATGATGCCGTTTTTCAATCCCTCAATTTTCTTTTCATCAACATCAACGGCAATAACGGTGTTGCCGCTCTCGGCAAAACAGGCCGCAGCCACCAGGCCGACATAACCGGCGCCAAAGACGGATATCTTCATCTAACAGTCTCCCTTTAACGTGTTTTCAAGGTTCTTTTTCAACAGCAGCGTCTGTGCGTACAACTCGCGCCGTGGCAGGCCGGTGGCTGCAGCAACCAGGGCTGCAGCCTCTTTCACGCTGTGTCCTTGCTCTAAAGCCTGCTGAAGCTGCTCTTCAGGTAAAGGCCCTGCGCTGATTTGCGACTGTTCATCTGCCGGTGCGATCAGGAGCACCACTTCACCCCGTTCCCGACCGTCCTGAACCAGCTCCCGGACCTGACCGGCTGTGCCGTGCAGGGCCTCTTCATACAGCTTGGTCAGTTCACGGGCCACCACCACCTGCCGTTCGCCCAACACTGCGGCAATGTCTGCCAGGGTGGCGGCAACGCGGTGGGGTGCCTCGTACAGCACCACCGTGCCGTGGGCCGAGGCGAGAGAGGCCAGAAACCCACGGCGTTTCCCTTCTTTATTCGGCGGAAAACCGGCAAAGGTAAAGCTGTCGGTGGGGAGCCCGGCCATGGCCAGCGCCGCCACGGCGGCACAGGCGCCGGGAATCGGCACCACCCTGATCCCGGCGGTCAGGGCATCCCGCACCAGTTGATAGCCGGGGTCGGAGATACAGGGGGTGCCAGCATCAGAGATCAGGGCCACCTGCTTGCCCTGCAGCAGGGCAGCGATAATCTGCTCTCCCTTCAGTGTCTGGTTGTGATCGTAATAGGAGGTAAGCCGTGTGGTAATGCCGAAGTGGGCCAGCAGTTTGCGAGAGTGACGGGTGTCTTCAGCGGCAATCAGATCAACCTCTTTGAGGGTGCGTACTGCCCGGAAGGTCATATCTTCCAGATTGCCGATCGGGGTGGCAACAATATACAGGATACCGGCCATCAGTTGAGGGCGGAGATATAGGCCTGAATACCGTTCAGGATCCCCTCGGCAGCCCGGGTGTGGAAGGCGGTATCTTTGAGGCGTCCTTCTTCGGTGACGTTGCTGAGAAAGGCAGTTTCAACCAGGATGCTGGGCATGGTGGCCCCCACCAGCACATAGAACGGACCCTGCTTGACCCCGAGGCTCTTGGTGTCAGGGAATTTAACTTTGAGCGCCTTGTAAAGCGACTTCTGCACCTCTTCTGCCAGGTGGGCTGAGTCGTTCAGTTTGTAGTTGGCCATCAGGTCAAACAGGATCGCCTGCAGGGTGCTGACCTTTTCCAGTGAGGTGCCGTTTTCCTTGGCAGCCAGCTGGGCCACCTTCTCGGTCTTGGCCAGGTTCAGGTAGTAGGTCTCGATACCGGCTGCGTTGCGGTTGGGCGCGGCATTGGCGTGGATGGAGACAAACAGGTCGGCATTGACCTTGTTGGCAATGGCGGTCCGCTCTTCGAGCGGGATAAAGATATCAGTAGAACGGGTCATGACCACGTCCAGCCCCAGCTCTTCCTTGAGCCTGTCCCGCAGTTTCAGGCCGATGGACAGCACCACATCCTTCTCCTGCAGTCCCGAGGCGCCGACAGCGCCGGGATCATGGCCGCCGTGGCCCGGATCAATCACAATTCTACGTATCTTTGCGATGGCCGGTTTTTTGTGCGTTGGTTTAACGGCAAGATCGGGCTGTTTCTCGTCGCGGGTGGGCGGCTTGGCGGTGATGCTGCTTATTTCATGGTCAAGGGCGCTGAGGGTCTCTTCTGCCCGGCTGATTTCGGTGCGGCGTTGCCCCCGGACATCGATGATCAGACGGGCCGGGTCCGAGAGGGGGAAGATTTTGTAGTCTTTGATGTTATCGGTGTCCAGTACTACCCGCACCACACCCGGCTTGAACAGGGCTGCCCGTACCCCCTTCAGCAGGCCATCGCCGATGGTGATATCACGGATACCGGCTCCCAGGCGGGTGTTGTGCAGATCGATAAAGACCCGTCCCGGCTTGCCGCTGCGATATGCTCCCTTATCAAGCTCATGGCTTTCCCAGGTAACGTCCCGTTCCAGAGCAATGGCGATTCTGGTGTAGTCCGGGTTTGACCAGTGCTTCAGTTCAATCACCTGGGCCGGTTGCAACGGCAAGGAAGGTTGAACGTTTCTGACCGGTTTTTTCTGGTCACGGGCCGCCTGCAGTTCAGCCGGTACGAATAACGCCAGGCTCAACAGGGCAAGTAGCAAGAGTATAAGGGAACGGGATCGGATCATCACACCATTTTCTTCAGATCATCAAGCAGATTCAAGGCTTCCAGTGGTGTCATAGCATTAATATTCAGTTTTTTCAACCGCTCCCGCAGCAGGTCACACTGTTGTTCAAACAGCGTAAACTGCCCGCTCTCCTTGTGAGGCGGGGTGATGCTGCTCTTGGACAAGCGGGGTGCGCCCTGCTCAAACTCCCCTTCTTCCAGGGTTTTGAGTACTTCTTTGGCCCGTTCGATCACCTCACGGGGCATGCCCGCCAGGCGGGCCACCTGGATGCCGTAGGAGTGGGAGGCAGCACCGGGGATGATGGTACGCAGGAAGATGACCTGATCGTTCCATTCCTTGACCGCCACGGTCAGGTTGGTGATCCGCTCGCGGGTGGCGGCCAGATCAGCCAGTTCATGGTAGTGGGTGGCAAACAGGGTGCGGGGGCGGCAGGTCTGATGGTCGTGCAGAAATTCTGCCACTGCCCAGGCAATGGAAAGCCCGTCAAAGGTAGAAGTGCCGCGCCCGATTTCATCCAGCACCACCAGGCTTTTGTTGCTGGCTGTGCGCAGGATATGGGCGGTCTCCATCATCTCTACCATGAAGGTTGATTGCCCTTTGGCCAGGTTGTCACCTGCCCCGACCCTGGTAAAGATCCGGTCAGCAATGCCGATGGTTGCAGCGGTGGCAGGCACATAAGAACCGGCCTGGGCCATCAGGGTGATCAACGCCACCTGGCGCATGTAGGTGGATTTACCGGCCATGTTGGGGCCGGTGATCATGAGGATCTGGTTGGCCTCGCCATCCAGTCGGGTATCATTGGGAACAAACCGTTCCCCCAGGTTCATCGCCTCCACCACCGGGTGGCGGCCTTCGATGATCTCCAACTGGTCGCTGTCATCCACGGTCGGCTTGCAGTAGTGCCGTTCCATTGCCACAATTGCCAGGCTTGACAGTACATCCAGGCTGGCAACGGCTGATGCCGTGCGGCTGATCCGGGCTCCGTTGCCTGCCGCTGTCTCCCGTACCTGCTGGAACAGGGTGTATTCCAGGTCACAGATCCGGTCTTCTGCCCCCAGTACTTTTTCTTCGTAGTTCTTTAGCTCTTCGGTGATGTAGCGTTCGCCAGTGGCAACCGTCTGACGCCTGATATAGTCAGCAGGTACATTAGCCAGATGGCTTTTAGTTACCTCAATATAATAACCAAATACCCGGTTATAGCGTATTTTAAGTGAGGAGATGCCGGTGCGCTCCCGTTCCTGTGCCTCCAGCCGGGCTATGTAGCCTTTGCCTTCCCGGCTGATTGCGCGCAGCTCATCCAGCTCATCGTTATAGCCATCAGCGATGATTCCCCCCTCGCGCAGCGAAAAAGGGGGCGTGGGCGAGATGGAACGATTGATCAGCTCCCGCAGGTCATCCAACGGATCAAGCTGTTCCAGCAGTCTGCAGAGTAGTGGCGCTTCAACCCCCACCAGGGCATCACGCAGGCCGGGAACCCGCTCCAGTGAGTCATGCAGGGCACGCAGGTCACGACCACCGGCGCCGGCCATGCTGATCCGGCCATTGAGTCGCTCCAGGTCATGCATCCCTTTCAGCAGAGCGTTTAACTGATCCCGCAGCAGCCCCTGTTCCACCAGCTCTTCCACGGCTGACAGCCGTTGGCGGATGGGGTCCACCTGCACCAGCGGATAGGAAAGCCACTGCTTGAGGCTGCGAGCCCCCATGGCGGTGGCGGTGCGATCCAGGCAGCCCAGCAGCG
>CAZYMK010000111.1:0-9370 GCA_964648885.1 uncultured Geobacter sp.
CCTCATTGCCGGCAAGCTTGATTTCAGGCTACCCACTTGAAACAGCGAGGAGCCTTTTTGGGGTCTGTCAACAACAAAGTATCTAATACTGCCTGGGACCAAATCATTGACTCGTCTTTACTAAATTTATGCCTGTAAATATTATTGTACAGGTAGCCCAAAATGCTTTTTTCAAGAATATAAATATCTGATTTAAGGCTTTCGGTGCACTCGAATCTATTGATTATGCCGAAGCATGCTAACCAACCCATTGTGCCCTCACGCAATTAAAAGAGTTGACCACAGTTTAATCTCCATTTCCTATCAAAATGAAAGGAGACCAGAAAAAGGGGTGGGTGAAGTCATGGCCTTCTTCAGAAATTAAGGCACCATTTAGCATAGCAAGTTGCACCTTTTGTAAGGCCTTTGCTTTTGAATTGCCGCTTTCGCGATTTCTATAGAATTCTCGCATCAGTATACTGGTGCTACTATCATGAACTTTCCAGAGGGTTGCTAGAACTGCACGGGCACCTTGAAGTTCACCCATATACCCGATGCCGTCAACTTCGCGCCCTTTTGCGCCAGTTGTGCCTAAGCCAGTACTGCAGGCTGAGAAAGTTACAAGATCCATTCCTTTAAAAAGTTCTCCAAACTCACGAAATTTGTCCATGCGTAATTTACTTCCATCGCCAAGCAATAGATATGACATGGTTTCATTGGCAGGATTTAATTCAAAGTGGCTGGCAAAATGAGCAACTTTATAGCCTTGCGAAAGGTGAGCTTGCATATTCTCCAGAGTAAAAAAATCATCCAAGAGTATTGTCCCTGGAAGGATGCCGGTGGAGTTATCTTTACAAATGATACCTTCAAGCTCTTCCTTTACTGCTGGCAATGCCTGATGTGTGTCATCTTCTTGGGTCCTACCCATGCCAAGTGCGTTCCAGGATTCATGTTTTAATGCTTCGTTATCACTAATGGTTGAGATACATACATTGCTGAACTTTTCTAAAACAAATTGTTTACCGTCATGCAGAGTTGATATGGGAAGTAGCCTTAGTGCACCGTTAAGCATCCAGAGAATGGTATCAATGCCATTTGCATTCAGATGATTCTCGATCGGTCTTATAATGATATTGTAAAGCTCTTTTGCAAGCGTGAGGAATTCGTAAGAATCAGCGTCTTTGAGAAATTCTCTGAATTCGAGAATTTTTTTCGCTAGATCAACTACATTATGCTCTGATGAGAAAGCCTTTCTTGCATGGGCTGTCACCAAAAGGGTAGTAAAAGTATTTTCAGCAGCTATTGGGATAACAGCGGCAATGTTTGGTGCTACGCTAGTCAAATCTATAATTTTAAAAGAACCATTTTCAATATCATCAGTGCTGGAAGTGGGAAGCTCATCTTCAAGATTTTCAATAAACTCTGAGAGTTCGCCGTATCTTGCATAAAGCTTTTCCTCTAGTGCAGCAAGTTCACTGTTTTGTTGGAGAAGCCTATTTTTTAATTGTTTTATGCCATCTATCTGTTTGCCAATAATATTGAGATTCGAAGTAATTTCGTCAAATCTACTAATCTGTGGTGCCTCTGCTGAATTCCATGCAATGGATTTAATGCTTAAATCACATTGTATATCCCGTCTAAGTAGTTCAAAAAGTTCCCTATCCTTGAGCATTCCCATGACGTACTCAGCCTCGCTGTACCGCCCAGTTTTGATGAGAAGATCAGCAAGAAAACTGTAAATATTTTCTAAAGATGTATCTAAAAACTGGAGATTAGTTTCACCTAAATTGGATACATTTTCACGAACTTTCTGAAAAATATTGATTGCCTTTTTAGCGCAAAATATCGCTGACGTAGTTCGTTTGGTCTTGTCAAAATGTCTAGCCAGGCTCATCAGATTTCTTGCTATTTCCGGGTGTTCGGGTCCAAGCTGCTGTTCCAATGTTCCCAAGCTGCGGCGATAAAGTGACTCGACTTCAAAATGATAGACACTATCCTTTAATATGTTAGCAAGGTTTATCTGAGAAATAGCTACTTCAGCATTGTCGGGGCCAAGCCGTTTTTTCATGATAGAGAGGCTTTTGCGACTAAGCTTCTCCGCCTCATCCAGTTTATCAAGTCTACTTAAGCAGCTAGCTAAATTACGTAGATTCTTTGCTACTGCGATGCTTTTAGGCCCAAAAAACTGGATTAGAACCGATAAATAACGGCGAAGCAGAGGCTCAGCTTTGGCATGCTCACCATTACTATTATAAAGATTGGCAAGATTGCCTAATGCATCAGCGAAAGTAAGGTTATCCTCTCCCAAACATTCTTCCAAAATTATCAGGCTTCTTTGATAGAACTGTTCTGCCTTGAAATAGTTACCAAGATAGGCATAAAAAGTAGCTAGATTATTAAGAACATGTGCAACATCAGGATGTCCTTGGCCTAAGTGCTTTTCACGAATCACCAAACTACGTTGATAGAGCGGTTCAGCATCAGCATAGTTGCCAAGCATACATAAGCAGCCAGCTAAATTATTAAGCGGTTCAGCCAAATCAAAATGTTCTGCCCCCAACTGTTGGCCCAATATCAAAATATTTGAGCGGAAGAGATGCTCGGCTTCGGTATACGAACCACGTTTATATAATAGCCCAGCCAAGTTAAGCAGGCTTTTAGTCACATTTGGGTGTTTAGGGGAAAGTTTCTTTTCTAAAATTGCACAACATTGGCGTAACGCAGTTTCCGCACCTGAGTGGCTGCCACGCTCAGCTAAAAGTACTCCAAGATTTCCTAGTCCCTTGCCATATTCGATATGTTCAGAACCCAACTGCTGTTCTATAATGTTTAGCGTACGTTCAGAAAATACTATTGCATCGGTATAATTTCCAAGCTCTGACAATACAAACGCCAATCTATTCATGTTGTTTACCAGAAAAGGATGTACCGTTCCGAACTGTTGTTCCCGAAGCATCAAGCTCTGGCGATAAAGCGGTTCTGCCTCAACATAATACCCTTGATGGTGCAGCTTTTGCGCTTTTGCATCGAGGTCAGCTATTGATTCATTCGGTGTCATCACTTCTCCGATGAAACGTCTAATGTCAGCAATTGATTTATATATGAAACTCTAAATCTGCATATTTGCGATCTTTTTAAGAGAAAGGTGGAGCCATGCTTGATGCTGATGCTTTCAGGGTTTAAGATGTCAATGTCTGTGGATGGAACTGCTACATCATTAAAAAATGCTTGTACGCTTGAAAGATGTATTGGTCTGTCATGTAACCATTTGAGCACAACCTGCAAAGTATCGTCAGCAACCTTCAAATCAACCGGGACTACCTGACAATGTTCTTGTATTAGTTTTTTATCTTCATCCGATAACCTGCTTGTAGAATGTTTAGCCGCCCCTCCACGCAAAACTAACGCCGGCTTGAACGAACCGCGCAACAGTTCAAGCGTTTCCATGGTGATGTCCAACACAAACTCTTTAGCATTGCCGATTGCCAATTTGAGACCAGGCGTCAGGCTTATTATCTTCTTTTCAGCAACTTCTGCAGCAACAGTCCACGGTTGCAATGCCACATTTGCCCCTACCGCTATCTCCTGCTCCCTGAAAAACGAAATAATAGAATCCTCTTCATATTGTTTCACTTGTGCCGCCGCAACACTGATAACCTCTGCAGCAACGGATTCAGACACACTGCCCAACAGACAGACGAGTATATCCTGCCGTAGGGTATAGCCATTCCAAGCCTGGGCAAATCCAAATTGATCCCCCAGCCAGACATCACCATTACCCATTAGCCGCCTGTCTGTGTACAGCTGTGCAACCTTCCAGCGTGAAGCATCATCACGATTACTGAGCAATAGTACTGCTGGTGGAGAGCTATACCGACCATCACCCATCCAGCGACCGAGAGATTTACTCACAGCCCAAATCTGCCCCGGCTGTTTATTCAGCTCTGTTTCAGGCTTCAATACCTCTGGAGTTATGCTTCTGAACATATTCTGAAAACCAATGTGCCCATCCTTTGCGATCTCCCGGCTTTCCCGACAGGAAGCGCAAAATGAAAGATGCTTTTTCAACTGTTCATCAGGTGATTTTGTATAAAGAATCTCCGCAGGCGGGCAGGTCCGCTGCTCAAAAGCTGTCTGCCAGGCCAGTTTCAATTTTAATTCTTCGTTATAGCTACTCATGAGCGTCCCTCTTTCTGACAATCACGGCAGTCTCTTGCCTCTTTACAAAAACCCACCAACATTTTGATAAAAAATCTGCATTCCTCTACGGCAACAGAGTAATGATCGCTGTCCGGTTGGCTCCAGCGAATCCAGAACTCTCGTACCTTTTTAATGGCAGGTTTTTTGTAGTAGTCCGCATTACTTGCCCTCTTTTTTCCGAGTGCTTTGGCTATTTCATCACCACTTGCTGAGTCCAGCATACTGATGACGGTTTTTTCTTCATCGCTCAGTGCTACCGCACAATCACGGGCTATGCCTTCAAGATCTACTTCCACAATTCTGGGCGGGATAACTGGTAATTGTCTCTCTGTGTCCACCAATGTCTCGCCAGGAGCGCGATGCGGTGTTTCATCGTCTCCTTCCCCTTCAGTTGCTGCTTCATAGTCAATGGTAGGTACCAAGGGATACTTGTGTGCAACAAAGGCGACCAGCCCGCGAATTGACAGGAGGTATTCTGCAAGGATAACCCTGACAGCCTCATCCCAATAATGCCTGGAAAGGCTGATCATGGCCGTTTTTTTATGTATCTGGCTAAATGGGATGGGACAGCCATTCCATGTGCTGTAGTCAAGGTAGTTGGTGCGGAAATCATGATCATCGGGGAGCAAGGCAAGTCCTGCAGCCTGTGACCATGCGTAGTACGCGCCTTGTCGGGGAATTGGTTTGTAATTGATGCCGTTGGCATCTGAGAGGACTTCTCGCATATGGCGGTAATATGCATGGAAGGGGCTGTCGATGCGGCGCTTGTCTATGCAACTATCAATAAATTCATTGATGATAAACCGGCTGAAGCCTTCGCTATCTCCTATTTTCAGATACACAGTCGCTTTCTTCGCAAGTGCATCGAATTCTTCCTTGATAAATATCCACAGGTTTGATGCGACAGCCCCACAGTATTCTTGGAAATCTTCACTGCAGTAGGAATCATCCAGCTCAATGCCATTTTTCTCTGCACGCCAGATAACCTTGCGGGCAATGGGTAACAGATCATCTTGGCAGCTTTCACTGAAAAGCCATTCTTTGAATATATCTGCCATGCTGCACACCACCTATGAAAGTTACTATCGACAGAATTTATCAAATAAATTCTTACTGTTGATACCACAGCAACTATTTTTTTGAAAACCAAACATCCACCGCCGTGTCTCCTTTTATGAGGAAATCAACAAAGGAGAGACAGCCATGGCACGCCAAATCACCGAAATCCAGAATCCGTTGACCCGTCATGCAAGCCAGAGAATGTCTGAACGCTCCATCAAGGAATGGCAGGTGGAGCAGGTTCTTACCTACGGACGCGCTGCCCATAACCGTAAGGCTATCATCTATGCGGTCGGACGCAAGGAAGTAAAAGAAAATGGCCGTTTTCTGGAAGGCTGTGAAGGGATCCAGGTGGTCTGCTCTCCCGCTGACGGCACCATCATTACCACCTACCGCAACCACGATCTGCGCGGACTGCGCCACTAATACCGGACAGCCGTTCATCAACCTCAAGGAGAATATCACCATGCATGATGCCAACAGAAGAATTGATACCGCTTCCAAGCAACAGTCAGAGGTTACTGGCCATCCATTTTGGTCAACCATTGTTCCCAAGTCCTTCATGCTCGGTGGCCTGAAAATCAATGTCCAGCTTGATGACACCCTTGTCAATACGAAGAAGGTCATTGGAGAAGCCCGTTACGCAGAGCAGGCAGTGATCCTTGATTCCTCTGCCGCACCGCGACAGACCGTTGAACAGGCGTTTATCCATGAATTGACCCACTGGATCCTCTACATAATGAACGAGGATGAGCTGCGGAACAACGAGAAGCTGGTGGATCTGTTTGCCCACTTTATGTACCAGGCGCTGGTGACGGCAGAACCGTTCCCTGCTGCTGCCGAACAGCAACCTGCCGAGCAGGGGGAGTGACCCATGGGATTCTTTGATGAGGTACTGAACGCCATCGGCAAGGTAGTCAACGTGGTCATGTATGCTGCCGGTACCATCACCGGTATTGCACTGGCCGGTACGGTGGAGTTTGTTCAGGTGGCCTGTGAGAAGTTTGGTGAGTACCGCACAAAGAATCGCACCACCAACCTTGCCCTTGCCAATAAGCCGGTTCACAGCAAGACCAGAGAACTGAATGATTCAATTTCCGAGCTTGAACGAAAGAAGGCACGTGACCGCTCTCTGAATAGGAATGACCATCAGCGACTGATCGGCCTGTATGAACAGCGTGACAAATTAAAGCAGGAGGTCTGGCACAACAACGAACTGGTCATGACCGAGCGGATGGTTGATGGCAAAGGGGTCTATGACAACCTGCACATCACCGATGTGAATACCCATGTACTCCAGTTTCATGTGGGACAGACCGTCTTTGGCAAACGCTGCAGGCAGTGCGGGCGGCCAATGATCCTGCAGTGGAAACAGGGAATGGCAACGGTAACCATGTCCGACTTCTTCTGGGGCTGTATCGGTTTCTATGAAGGTGTCCGCCACAATGAACCGTTTCATCAGACTGACATGAACCTCTTTACCCGCATTGACCGGCCGGAATTTGAAGTATCCACCAGTCAACTGAACAGCATTCTGCAACTACCAGCACCAAGACAGCATGTAGCCAAGCGACTGTCCGAGGCACGCCAGCAGGAAACTGAAGTGTATCTCTGCCCGATCCACAATGAGCCTATGGTGCTGCGGGAAAAGAAGGATGCTCAAGGTTTGCTGGATCAGTTCTTCTTTGGCTGTCCACGTTGGACACCGAAAGACGGTGGCTGCAGCCAGATCGTCAAGCTGAAATCACCGGGGCAACTGGCAAGCGCACTGGAAGCCTACTATGGCCGTGGGATCATGTAGCCGCATGAGAAGCCCTGCCAGAACAGTACAGGCAAGTGTCTGTATTCTGCTGTTAGCGGTCTGGTGCGCCATTGCACTGGCAGCCGAAACCGGTTGTCCGCAACACTTTGCTGATGGCATAGCGCCTGACCTGCTGAATCCGAAACTGGCAATCAATGCCAGGGAGATCTGTTACACCGGCTTTGCCGTTATGTATTCAGGAGCTACCAGAACCCCGATCTATACGGCGGAATACCTGAACAGAGAAAGGCTGCTGCTGGCAAAAGGAGTAAAGAGACATAACCGCTTCCACCCTGATGGCAATATACCCAAAGAACAGCGGGCTGAACTGCAGCATTACGCCAACAGTGGCTATGATCGCGGGCATATGGCTCCATCAGCAGATATGCCTGATGAGCAGGCTCAGTATGAAAGTTTCTCGCTGGCAAACATAGTGCCGCAAAACCCGGCAAATAATCGTGGAGCATGGGCAAAACTGGAGGCGTTGGTGAGGAGGCTGGCAAAGGATCAGGGACGCCTGTACGTAATCACCGGTCCTGTTTTTGAAAGTGGCACTGTCCGGCAGATCGGTGGAGCAGTACGGATTCCTGACAAGCTGTTCAAGGTGGTGCTTATCTCTGATAGTGTTTCGGCAAGGGCATTTATTGTCGAAAATGGTGAGACGGCCGGGGTTTCAGAGATCGCGCTTGATGCCTTAGAGACGATGACCGGGCTGCGCCTGTTTCCGCAGGGGATGCAATGATGCAAGGTTGTGAGCTTATTCCGTGGCATTTTCCCGTACTGATTTACAAGCAAGTCATCAATCAGATTAAACAGTTGTTTCCTGCATCGTCCTGGCCCAACATCTGGCTGGTGGGGGGTACGGTTCGGGACATACTGCTTGATGAGCCGGTACAGGACATTGACCTGATAGCGGCACTCCCGCCTGCCCGACTGGAGTCCCTGGGGTTCAGACCAGTCTCACCGGTCAGCAGCACACCCATCTGGTTCAGACACACCCCTGAGTCCGGCAAGATCGAGATCACGGTCATACCTGATCCCTCACAACTGATCCACGATCTTCTTCGTCGTGACTTCACCTTCAATGCTCTGGCAATGAATCTTGAACGTGGGCTGATTGATCCGCTTGGCGGACAGACAGACCTTGCTGCCAGGCAACTGCGTGTCTGCTCAGGCAGTGCGCTGCAGCATGACCCGATCAGAATATTCCGGGCCTTCCGCTTTGCTGCTGATGGATGGTGCCTGCATCCGGAAACCCGGCAGCAGCTTGCGCTTCGGGAATGGGACACAGCACTCGCTGCCATACCGGTGGAGCGATTCAGCCGGGAACTGCAAAAGGCGCTTGCCAGACGACAGCCGGAACGGTTCTTCATGCTGATGCTGCAGTTCAGAACCGGCGCCTGCTACCTTCCCGAACTATTCAGAATGCCGGATGTGCCGGCCGGGCCGCTCCAGTACCACCCGGAAGGCGACCTGTTCACCCATTCCCTGCAGGTTATGCAACGGGTTGCTGCTAAGACGTCTGACCAATTGGCTCGCTTCTGCGGACTGTTCCATGATCTGGGCAAGCTCTCAACCGATCCCTGCCATTACCCCAAACACCATGGCCATGATGAAGCAGGCTTTCTGCCGGCACAGGAACTGTGCAAACGGCTGCGTCTGCCCGCAGCATGGCAGCAGGCTTTATCATGGACCTGTCGCCTGCACACCAAGGCCAACAACTGGGACGAGCTGCGTACCACCACCAGGATCAGACTGGCACAGCACGCAGCCAAGGCTGGCATTGCTGAAATCCTTCCTTTGGTTTCATCAGCAGACAAACCGGATGGATCCTCAATGTCTGGCTGGGAGAAAGTCCTGCAGGTAAATGCCATGACAACTGCGGAACTGGACATTGACCAGGAGGCATTCGCGCAGATGCCGATCCATCATCGGGCCAACCATATTCTACACAAACGGATACAAAAGGTTCGGGAGATATCGTAACCCATGAAAACCAAGATCACTCTGGCTCTCGATATCGAGGGAACACTTGTCTCTCATGCCTCCACAATGATCCCCAGGCCCGGTCTTTTTGAGTTTCTGACGTTCTGCCAGCAGAATGTTGAACGGATACCCGGCACAATTTGCGCATCTCCAGGCCAGAGCAGCATGTTTGACCATGTGCCAATCGTAGTGTATACAGATATTTTGTTCTAACAGACCGGATTGCATTGGAGTTCTGCGTGGGGGATCAACTTTTCTTAGAACGGTTCATCTGGTTTGACAACGAAGCCCGGGCTCCTCGCTGTTTCAAGTGGGTAATGGTATGAAGGGTGTCCATCCCACTCT
>CAZYMK010000112.1:0-9327 GCA_964648885.1 uncultured Geobacter sp.
CACCTTGCAGAACTGGTGGCTGCTGCTGCGCTATCTGACAGGGGCAGAACCTGCCGGTCTTGCCCGGCGCTACTGATCTGCCCCCTGATCAGTAATCAGCGAAGCGGCCCCTTGATCGGATCAGGACGAGTCACCCCCTGCTTGTTCAGCGGATTCGGCCGTTCCTGGGTTTCTTCGCCAGGATCTTCTCCATAGCCACTAACGGAAACCTTGTCTCTGGCCGTGGTTGATTTGGGTTTCTGCACAGGTTTCGCCTTTACCGGGCTCATGGCATCCGGTTTCTGTAGCTGTGGCACGGTTGGTTTTTCCTCCTGTTGAGCATTGAGCGTAACAACAGGCATGGCCAGCAGGCACCAGACAGATACAACGATTGTGGTACGCATGGTTACTCTCCTTTCAGGGGTCTTTGTCACGGGTCCGTTCAGCATACAAACTGCTCTCTGAACCGCAGGTTGAGCGGAGTCGAAACCGGAGTCAAAGGGAACTTGTTTAAGAGTCTATCGCTCGTTGTCAGAGTTGTCAAATTGCCTCCGGTAACGCTGAAAAGTATCTGGCTTGATTCTGGTTATGCGGGTTGATGGTATTAAACCTGTGAATGAATGGATAGCGTGACATGCAAAGCAAAAACAGACCACTTAATCAAGTCATAGCCCTGTTTGTCAAACCGCCGATTCCTGGTCAGGTCAAGACCCGGTTGGCCAGTGATATCGGCGATGAGGCGGCCTGCAGCATCTACCGCAGATTGGCTGATCATGTGATGCAGCAGATAAAGGTTAGCGGGTTTCCGCTGGCTTTGTTTTTTGATGGAGAGGAATCTCTGTTGCCTGACTCGTGGCAACAGGCTGCTCAGTATTGTATCCAGCAACAGGGAGCAGACCTGGGCGACCGGATGGCTGCCGCCTTCAGGTATCTGTTTACAGGCGGAGCAGACCGGGTGGTGTTGGTGGGTAGTGATATTCCCGGTATTGATGCGGCCTATCTTCAGCAGGCCATTGCCTTGCTCCATTCCCATGACTTGGTTATTGGCCCGGCACTGGACGGCGGCTACTGCCTGATCGGCTTCAACCGGCACTCTTGCACCGTCACCGTATTTCAGCAGATCCCCTGGAGTACTGATCAGGTTCTGAAACGTACCCTGGCTGCAGCAGAATCTTCCGGTCTCTCAATCGGGATGCTCCCGGCACTCAGAGATATCGACACGCTGGATGATTTGCAGAACGGGGTTGAAGAGGGAACGCTCCCGTTGCTGGCTGCTGCAGTGACATAAGCGCGTTTCAAGCACGTTACCCTACAAAATAGAGCGACGTAAAACGGCGTTGACCGTTTTTAACCAACTTGCCAAATTAAACCAATCAGGGTAGTATCTTCATATGGAGAAAAAGGCGCCCCACTACACGCTGTCAGTCGTCAAAGCCAAAATTAAGGCGGGCATGGTGCGTTCTACCATGTCTGCATTAGCTGGCGGTGCTGCTCTGGGGTTTGACTTCGAAGGAATCATCAGCGTGGTCAAGGCACTGACACCTACCGACTTCTACAAGAGCATGACCACGCACACCGATCATCGAGTCTGGCAGGATGTGTACCGGCCAACCACTTCAGCGGGAAAGGTTTACCTGAAGCTTACCGTCATTGACGATCTGCTCATCGTATCGTTTAAGGAGTTATGAACATGAAATGTCCATCTTGCGGGGCAGCCGGGTTGGTACATGACACCCGTGACCTGCCGTATACCTACAAGGGAAAATCAACGGTCATTCCGGAAACAACCGGTGACTTTTGCCCGGCCTGCGGCGAGGCTGTTCTTGATATAACTGAATCTATGCGTACAAGTGCGGCAATGCTGGCATTCAACAAGCAGATAAATGCCTCGATTGTCGATCCGGGCCTCATCGCCAGTATCCGTAAGAAGCTTGCGCTTGACCAGCGTGAAGCAGCTGAAATCTTTGGCGGCGGAACCAATGCCTTCTCGCGGTATGAGAACGGTAAAACCAAGCCGCCCCTGGCTTTGGTAAAATTACTCAAGGTGTTGGACCGCCATCCTGATCTACTCAATGAGGTTAAAACAATCTGACCTGTCGCAATACAAAAAGGCCGCTTCCCGTTTGTGCAGGAAGCGGCCTTTTTGTTATCATCAGCTTGTTCAGGCTATTTTTTGAAAACAGAAAAGAGCTTGTCAGCCACTGATTTTTCCAGCTTTGACACGGCATCAAGTTCACCGGCATCAAGCCAGACACCATCACAGCCGGTGCATTTGTCAATCTTGATATCCTTGTAGTCAATCTCCACCAGCTTCATACCGCACTTGGGGCAGTTCATGTAGTGCAGTTCCTGCAAGCGTTTCCTTTCTTCCTGTGCCATCTGTTCCTGCTGTTTTTCCTCAATTTCCTTCAGCTTGCGGAACTCCTCACGGGCAAAATAGGCATCTTCGTGTTTTGTCGGTTCAATTGGCATACCTGTATCTCCTTTACATGATGGTGATTTTGGGCCACCAATGTACTCAAGCACAAAAAAAATGCAACAGATTTCGCCGGATAAACCATGCAGTCCATAAAAAAACAGTCAGCTTGCAGTCCATAATCAAGTACAGTACAGTGCATTCAAAATCAGACAAAGCCACGCTTTTTATCACCAGTTGCTGCGCGTCAACGAACCACACATCATCTGCCTTGACCAACTTTTGGAGAACAACGCATGACACACGAACTTGATCTTACCTGGAACACCGACCTGCTCTACCCTGCCCCGGACTCTCCTGCACTTGAGGCTGATCTGTCCTCATTTGAACAGCTGGCCAATGATTTTCGTACTCAGTACTTTGAGAAGATTGCCGGACTTGATGCCGGAGCCATACTGCAAGCTGTTCAGGAATACGAGGCTATGCAGACCCGCATGGCCAAACCGTTCTGCTACAGCCACCTGCTGTTTGCTTCCGATTCTGGCAACGAGATCCACCGGGCATTGTCGCAACGCTGTTCAGAATTGGGCAGTCGCCTGTCTCAAACCTTGCTGTTCTTTGATCTGGAGCTGATGAACCTGCCGGATGAGCTGTTCAACCAGGTCTGCACCCTGCCGGGCGCTGCCCCGTTTGTTCACTTTCTGGAAGGTATCCGCAAGTTCAAGCCCTATACCCTGCAGGAAAATGAAGAACGTTTGCTGACCCGTAAAGACCTGACCGGCAGCCATGCCTTTACCAAGCTGTTTGATGAATTGTCTGCATCATTAACGTATCAGATGATGTTTGAAGGTGAACTGCATGACTTTACAGGAGAAGAGTTGCTGGCGCTCTTACATCATCCCTCTCCGGATGTACGCTTCAACGCCCAGACCTGCTTTCTGGAAAAGCATGCAGAATCCGGCAACGCCCTGGTCTTTGGCACGGTCTTCAACACCATGGCCCTTGATCATGGCCAGGAGATGGAGCTGCGCGGCTACCAGTCAGCCATCCAGCCCACCAACATTGGCAATGAATTGACTGATGAAGCGGTTGAACACCTGATGCAGACCACCGAGGCCAACTATGGGCTGGCCCAGAAGTACTTCCGGCTGAAGGCAAAGATGCTGGGGATGGACAAGATCCGTAACTGTGATGTCTATGCGCCCGTGGCAGAAGCGCAGAAAAAATATGCGTTTGATGAGGCCCGTGACCTGACTGTTGCCGCCTACCGTAATTTTGATCCGCAATTTGGCGACATTATCCAGGCCTTTTTTGATGAGCGCCGGGTGGATGTGCTGCCTCGCCAGGGTAAATCAGGTGGCGCCTTTGCCATGGGTATCTCGCCGGTTGATCCGCCGTTTCTGCTCTTAAACTTCACCAACAATCTGCGGGATATCGCCACCATCGCCCATGAAGCAGGCCATGGCCTGCATTTTGTGCTGGCACAGAAACAGAACAGCCTGAACTACCATGCCCCGCTACCGTTGGCTGAGACCGCCTCGGTCTTTGGCGAGATGCTGTTGACCCGTATGCTGCTGGACACCGAGACCGATCCTGAAGTCCGCAAATCCCTACTCTGCGCCAAGATTGAGGACATCATTGCCACCACCTTCCGCCAGACCGTGCTGACCCGCTTTGAGCTGCGGCTGCATCAGGAGCGGCAAAACGGACTGCTTTCCAACGACCGGATTTGCGCTATCTGGCTGGAGGAAAACAGCAAGCTGTTTGGTGATGCAGTAGAGATGATCCCGGCCTATCAATGGGGCTGGTCCTACATCAGTCACTTTATTCACAGCCGTTTCTATTGCTATTCCTACACCTTTGCCGAGCTGATGGTGCTGGCCCTGTACCAGCAGTACCGCGAGACCGGCGAGGCATTCAAGCCGGGCTATCGAGCCCTGCTTGAATCAGGTGGTGCACTGTCTCCTGCTGCTACTGCAAAACTGGCAGGAATTGATATTGAATCTTCAGGTTTCTGGCAGAAGGGATATGACTTTTTAGGTGGTTTGGTTGATGAACTGAAAAAAATGGTGTAAGAAAACTGGTGTATTGACAAACAACAGGCCGCCTGCCGCTCAATCGACAGGCGGCCTGTTGTTTGTGGACAAAGCTCTCATTTGATTGACTCACAAGGTCAGATCAATATCCTGCAGCGTGCCTACGCTGCCGTTTTCATTCAGGTAGACACTGCTGGCCTTAAGTGTGCCAAGTGATTGGTTGTCGGCGGTCTTGAAATCAAACTGTGTGGAGATGTTACCAAGATAGAGCGCTCCAACTCCCATGATCTTAAGCCCGGTCAGCGAGTCATTCCCTTCGGCATCCTTTGTCCAGGCCTTCAGCTGACTGAACACCGGGTCGTTATCATCGATCCAGCCGTTTTTATCCTGATCGTAGACCGACAGATCCTGAAAACCATTACCGCTGGCAGTGCCGAACAGCTCACTGCCATTGTTCACACGACCGTCCCCATTCTTATCCAGCACAATAAAGCCGCTGTTGGGGCCAACAAACGAGATCTGCTCATCTGTGCCGTCTGCATCAAGGTCAAAACTGAACTTGGTGCTGGTTAGTTGAGCAGCAGCCCCGTTGAAATTGATAACCAGGGGATCTTGCTGCAACACCGCGTCACCCAGACGAAGGCTTGTGGTCTGCTCGCTGTAGAATACCCGCTGCAAGGAAAGATCCAGCGTGAAGTCAATCTGCTTGCCGTCGGCAGTCCTGACCACCCCTTTGGCAGAGAAGCTCAGGCTTTCCGCCTCAAGGTAGGTTTCACGAGAATCGTATTCCAGACCAAAACCAACCCGTGCCGGTTGCTGAGGCTGCTGCGCGGCAGCAGCGAGTTCTGCAGCCTTTTGGGGATCCACAGCCTCACCCTGGGGCTCAACCGATTTCAGTTTGATTTTTTTGCCGGTCAGCAGCTCCGTCAGCATACTGACAAATCTGGATATCGGGTCGGTTTCTTCAGCAGCCTCCTCTTTCCGGCGCGAGCGAACAGGCTGGTTGCGGTTATCATGCAGCTGCGCAGCATCACGGGATTGAGGAGAAAGGTCAACACGGTCACGCGCCGGCTGCGGTCGTCCAGCTGCCCCCTCAAAGTCGGGCCGTTGGTCACCAACCCAGAACTTGAGCGATTCCGACTTGGTTCGTTCCTGTAATGCCTGGTGCTGACTGGTCATCAGGATGTTCGAGCTCTGGACGATCATGGCCGCCTCCCGAGATACAGATTTTTGATGCCCGTATAGCTACATATCGGCCATCTGCAGCGATCTATAAAGAATATCAGTAACTATTCAGCACTCTTGAATGTTTACTCATACAGCCGCCTGACTTCACCCTGGCCATGCAGCCGCTCAAGCCGTTTTTATGGATCATTGTCCATCCCTACCCCTCCTAAAAACATAAAACTGACTCTTTTTTGAGTACTAAAGTCACACAATAGTGAAGGCCGGCTATCAACACTGTTTTTGTTTCATGTACCGGTACTGCTTGCACTACCTGTTTTTTGTGGTTTACTTGGATCAGACAGATTAACGTCATGTCAGACAATTAACGGCTTCCGGCATGAGCAGCACCAATCACCACGACGAGTGCCGCCGGTACTTTGGCCTGCTATTTGCTTTTTGATCAGGAAATCGCTGTACACATACCGGCACACTTCATACTCACACAAAGGTTGTATCCATGAAAACACTCGGAATACCAAAAAAACAGGGGCTGTACGATCCTCAGTTTGAGCACGATGCCTGCGGTGTCGGGTTTGTAGCCAATATCAAGGGAAAGAAATCCCATGATATCATCTGCCAGGCCCTGACCATCCTGACCAATCTGGATCATCGCGGTGCGGTTGGCTGTGAACCCAACACCGGCGACGGCGCCGGTATCCTGCTGCAGATGCCGGATCTGTTCCTGCGCAAGGCCTGTGCCCCCCTGGGCATCAGGCTGCCGGAACCGGGCGAATACGGCGTTGCCATGCTGTTTACTTCACCCAAGGCAACGGAACGCAACAGCGCCCGCCACATCCTTGAGCGGATTATTGCCGATGAAGGGGTGCAGATCATTGGCTGGCGCGATGTGCCCACAGATAACAGTTCTCTGGGGGAGACTGCCAAGGCAGGCGAACCGATGGTGCGGCAGCTGTTTCTGCAGCCGATCGACAGCAGCCTGGATGAGGACGCCTTTAACCGCAAGCTGTACATCATCAACCAGCGGGCCATTCACGAAATTCGTGATCTTGAGGTGGATAACCACTGGTATGTGTCCAGCATCTCCACCCGCACCATCATCTACAAAGGGATGCTGATGCCGATGCAGGTGGATCAGTACTACCCCGACCTGCGCGACCCGGACATGGTGAGCGCCCTGGCCCTGGTACATTCGCGTTTTTCCACCAACACCTTCCCCAGCTGGGAACGGGCTCATCCTTATCACTTCATGGCCCATAACGGCGAAATCAACACCCTGCGGGGCAATGTCAACTGGATGTATGCCCGGCAGTCCATGTTCAACAGTGAGCTGTTCGGCGATGATATCAAAAAGGTGCTGCCGGTGATTAACACCAACGGCTCCGATTCGGCCATGTTTGACAACTGCCTGGAGCTGCTGGTGATGTCAGGCCGCTCGCTACCCCACGCCGTAATGATGATGGTGCCTGAACCGTGGGAAAACCATGAGACCATGAATAAGGAGAAGCGGGCCTTTTACGAGTATCACGCCTGCCTGATGGAGCCGTGGGATGGTCCGGCTGCCATCTCTTTTACCGATGGCAGGATCATCGGTGCGGTGCTGGATCGCAACGGGCTGCGCCCCTGCCGTTACTACATCACCAGTGATGACCGGGTTATCATGGCATCAGAGGCCGGGGTGCTGCCGGTTGCACCGGAACTGGTGCTCAGGAAAGGCCGTCTGCAACCGGGCAAGATGTTCCTGATCGATACGGAGCAGGGCCGGATTGTGCCGGATGAGGAGATCAAAAAAGAGCTGGCCGCTGCCAAGCCTTACGGCGACTGGGTCAAATCAAATCACGTACTGCTGAAAGACCTGCCCGGCCCGTTACAACAGCACCAGGCAGAGCACACTGATCTGTTGCAGCGTCAGCAGGCCTTTGGTTACACCTATGAAGACCAGCGCGTTATCCTGGGCCCCATGGCCAGAGACGGGGTGCAACCGCTCGGTTCCATGGGTACCGATACCCCGCTGGCCGTACTGTCTGAGCAGCCCCAGCTGCTGTACAACTACTTCAAGCAGTTGTTTGCCCAGGTTACCAACCCGCCGATCGATCCGATCCGCGAGGAGATCATCACCTCCACCGTTACCAGGATCGGCTCGGAATCCAACCTGCTCAAGGCATCTGCCAGCAGCGCACGGGTGATCAGACTGGAGCACCCGATCCTGACCAATGAAGAGTTTGAAAAGCTGAAGCATCTTGATCATCCCGGTTTCAAGCCCACCACCCTGTCCCTGCTGTTCAAGGCTGCTGACGGTGCCGAGGGGATGGAGCTGGCACTGGAAAGCATGTGCCGCACTGCCGTGCGGTTTATCGAGGCCGGCACCACCGTGCTGCTTTTATCTGATCGTGGCGTTAATGAAGAATATGCCGCTCTGCCGGCGCTGCTGGCCGTGGCAGGGCTGCACCACCACCTGATCCGTACCGCAACCCGTACACACGTTTCACTGGTGCTTGAATCCGCTGAGCCCCGCGAAGTGCATCACTTTGCCGCGCTGCTGGGGTATGGCTGCACTGCCATCAACCCTTATCTGGCCTTTGAATCAATCGAAGACCTGATTACTCAGGGGATGCTGCCGGAGGTTGAGTACCAGCAGGCGGTCAAGAATTTCATCAAGGCCTCGGTCAAAGGGGTGGTCAAGACCATGGCCAAGATGGGGATCTCCACCATCCCCAGCTACCGCGGTGCCCAGATCTTTGAGGCAGTCGGTCTGCACCAGTCAGTGATCGACAAGTACTTTACCTGGACCCCTTCACGCATCGGCGGCACCGACCTGCAGGGGATTGCCCGGGAGCTGCTGGAGCGCCATGCCAGGGCCTACCCGAAACATGTTGCCATGGAGCCATCCCTTGATCCGGGCGGACAGTATCAATGGCGCAAAGATGGTGAAGAACACCTCTTCAACCCACTGACGATCCAGGCCCTGCAAAAGGCCACCCGCACCAATGATTATGCGGAGTTTAAGACTTTTTCTCGACTGATTGATGAACAGAACGAGCGGCTCTACACCCTGCGGGGATTGCTGGGATTCAAGAATCGTGTACCGGTAGCGCTTGATGAGGTTGAGCCGGTTGAGACGATCATGAAGCGTTTCAAAACCGGTGCCATGTCCTACGGCTCCATCAGCCAGGAGGCCCATGAGGCGCTGGCCATTGCCATGAACCGGATCGGCGGACGCTCCAACACCGGTGAAGGGGGAGAAGACCCGGAGCGGTTCACCTGGACCAATGCGCAGGGCGACTCCAAGAACAGCGCCATCAAGCAGGTGGCCTCCGGCCGTTTTGGCGTGACAAGCAACTACCTGACCAATGCCGGTGAGCTGCAGATCAAGATGGCCCAGGGGGCCAAGCCGGGCGAAGGTGGTGAGCTGCCCGGTCACAAGGTCTATCCGTGGGTGGCCAAGACTCGCCACACTACCCCCGGCGTCGGTCTGGTGTCGCCGCCGCCCCACCATGACATCTACTCCATTGAGGATCTGGCCGAGCTGATCCATGACCTGAAGAATGCCAACCGCCGGGCCCGGATCAGTGTCAAGCTGGTCTCTGAGGTGGGTGTCGGCACGGTGGCGGCTGGTGTGGCAAAGGCCCATGCCGATGTGGTGCTGATAAGCGGGTATGATGGCGGTACCGGCGCTTCTCCGCTCTCCAGCATCAAACATGCCGGACTGCC